>NZ_JBJJBV010000082.1:0-23332 GCF_045446735.1 Nocardiopsis protaetiae | reverse complement strand
TCATGGATGAACAGGTGTTCGAGACTCCCGTATCCGCGGCCCTCCCCGAGCCGCCCCCACCCCGCCGCCGAACCCCCCGACCGCCCACGGCCCCGCCTCACCACCGCCCGCGGGCCGCTGCTGGTGCCCGGATCCGGTCTGCGCAGTCCCGCTTGAGCGGTGTGCCGCCCGTCGTGGGGCGCCTGCTTTTGTCCCGTCGCCTGCGGGCCGCTGTCGGTGTCTGGGCCCGGTCTGCGCGGTCCCGCTTGCGTGGCGTGCTGCCGGTCGTGGGTCGTCTGCTTCTGTTCCACCGCCCGCAGGCTGCCATCGGCGCCCATACTCGGCCTGCGCGGTTCCGCTTGGGCGGTGTGCCGCCCATCCTGAGGCGCCTGCTTTCGTTCCACCACCCGCAGGTCGCCATCGGCGCTCGGGCCCGGCCTGTGCGGTCCCGCTTGAGCGGTGTGCCGCCCGTCGTGGGGCGTCTGCTCTTGTCTCGCCGCTGGCGGGTTGCCGTCGGCGCTCGGGCCCGGTCTGCGCGGTCCCGCTTGCGTGGCGTGCTGCCGGTCGTGGGTCGTCTGCTTCTGTTCCACCGACCGAGGACCGCTGTCGGCGGGGCGCGGGCTCCGGGGGTGGTCCCGGAGCCCCGGCACCGCGGCGGGTCAGACGCCCAGGGCGTCGAACAGGTGGAGCCACAGCTCGCTCCGCGTGGGGAACGCCGGGACCGCGTGCCGCAGCCTGCGCAGCGGCACCTCCCCGACGATCGCGATCGTCGCCGCCTGGAGCATCTCGGCGACGCCCGTCCCCGTGATGGTGGCGCCCACCAGCACCCCCGCGTCCTCGTCGATGACGAACCGGGCCGTGCCCCGGGTGGCGCGGGTGAACGCCCCGCCCGCGTTGCCGTCCGTCGGCACGTCCACCACGCGCACCCGCAGGCCCGCCTCCCGCGCGCTCGCCGCCGTGTGCCCCACGGAGGCCACCTGCGGCTCGGTGAAGATCACCCGCGGCGCGCCGGGCCCGTCCGCCAGGTGCTCCACCGCGATGCCCGAGCCCAGGACGTCGGCGGCCGCGACCGCCGCCTGGTACTTGGCCATGTGCGTGAACAGGGCGCGCCCGTTGAGGTCGCCGATCACGTACAGCCAGTCCAGCCCGGGCACCCGCATCCGGTTGTCGACCTTGACGAAACCGTCGGTGTCCACACCCACCTCCGCCAGCCCCAGCTCGGCGCTCTGCGGCACCCGGCCGGCGGCCACCAGCACCTCGTCGGCGTGCAGCCGCGCGCCGTCGTCCAGGACCACGGTCACCTGCTCCCCGTCCCGGCGCACGGACACCGCCTGCCGCCCCACGCGCAGTTCCACGCCCTGCTCCGCCAGGGACTCGCCGACCTGCTCGCCGACGAACCCCTCCTCGCGGGGCAGCAGCCCGCGACCCCCGGCCACCAGGGTCACCGCGGCGCCCAGCGACCGGTACGCCTGGCTCATCTCGACGCCCACGACCCCGCCGCCGACCACGATCAGCGACCCCGGGACCGCCCGGGCGGTCGTGGCCTCCCGGTTGGTCCAGGGCCGGGCGTCGGCGAGCCCGTCGATCGGCGGCAGCGCCGCCCGGGTGCCCCCGGCCAGGATCACCGCGCGCCGGGCCCGCAGCACCGTGTCGCCGACCGCGACCCGCCGGTCGCCCACCAGCCGCCCCCGGCCGCGGAACAGCGTGATCCCGTGCTCCTCCAGCCACGGCAGCTGGCCGTCGTCGTGGAGTCCACCGTCCTCGCCGCGCCCGACGAGGTCGTCGCGGCGGCGCAGCACGGCGTCGACGTCCACCGGCCCGGTCACCGCCTCGGCCACCCCCGGCACCCTGCGCGCCTCGACCAGCAGCTCGCCCGGGCGCAGCAGCGCCTTGGACGGGATGCAGGCGTAGTAGGAGCATTCGCCGCCGACCTTGTCGGCCTCCACGATCGCGACGCTCAGCCCGGCGTCGGCGAGCCGCCCGGCGGCGACCTCCCCGCCGGGCCCCGCGCCCACTACCACCGCGTCGAATTCGGTCTCTTTGACGTCCGTAGCGTTCATGAAGCCCATCATCGCCCCGAACGCGGCCCGCCGGTGGCCGGGAACCGCCGTGCCGCGGTGAGCGGAGCCGTCTCGCGCGGCCCCGTCCCCGGTCGGGGCCGCCCTGGAGCCAGAGAATGGAGGAGGACCTCGCGGCCCCGGCGGGCGGACCGTGCGGCAGGCGACGCCGCCGACCGCCGGTGCGGTTCCGGCGGGAGATCGTGTTCACGGCCCCGAAGACGCCCCGGTCGGCGATGTCCCGCCGGAGTCGGCCCACGAGACCGCGTCGGTGCCCGCCTCGGACGACCGGTTCCTCGTGCGGTACGCCGACGGCCCGTCCCGGCTCCCGGCGACGTCTACCCGCTGCCCACTCGCCGCCCACCGGCGAGAGCTACGTGCACCACGGCATGCGCGCGACCCCCAAGGCGCCCTGACACGAAGCGGCGATACGTCGACGTGCCCGGCGCTCCGGCGGCGGCCGCCCGGTGCGCGCCGGCCCGGGAGGCTGTGCCGTGCCCGCTGCGTCGTGTCCGTTGCCGCTCACCCCCGGCCGCGGAACGACCGCAGGAAGTGCGTCACCAGCCGCTGGGCCGACCGGCCGGCCCGTTCCGGGTCCGGTTCGGCGGCCGCGGCCGCCGCCAGGGCGGAGGTGGCCAGCCGCAGGTCCTGGGCGGTGATCTCCGCCGAGACCAGACCGCCCTCCTGGGCGCCCGCCAGGAGCCGGTGCAGTTCGCGGTGGACGTGCTCGTCGAGGGCGCGCGCCCGCTCGGGGAAGCGCTCCCGGTGGTCCGGCGCGCACACGCGCGTGGCGACCGCCTCCGCTGCGACGAGCCGCAGGGCGCGCTCCAGCGCCAGGTCGGCGGGGACCGTGCGGGCCAGTTCCGCGAAGCGCTCCGTCAGTTCCCCCGCGGCGTGTTCGGCCAGGTCCTCCACGAGCGCGTCCCGGCCGGGAAAGCGCCGGTGGGCGGTGGCGGCCGAGACGCCGGCGCGGCGGGCGACGTTGTGCACGGTCGCCTCCAGGCCGCGGTCGCGGAAGACCTCCCGGGCGGCCCGCAGCACGTTGAGCCGGTTGCGCCGGGCGTCCCGCCTCAGCTCCCCGGGCCCGCCGCCCTCGGAGCGGATCTGCGTGTTCTCGTCCACTTCTCGTCTCACTTCCGCGCTGTCGGGATGGGCGGCCGCCGGGCCCCGGTTGCCCACGTCGGCACCGGCCGCCACCGGTGAGAACCCACAGACGAGGCGGGGGCTTCCCCGCACGAGGAGGAACCATGCGCGCAGTCCGCTATGACCGCTACGGGGGACCCGAGGTCCTGGCCGTCGTCGACGGGCTCCCCACGCCGCCGGTGGGCGCCGCCGACGTGCGGGTGGAGGTGGCCGCCGCCGCGGTCGGCGGTGGTGAGGCCTCCATCCGCGCGGGGCGGCTGCGCCGTGTGCTGCGCCAGCGCCTCCCGGCCGGGACCGGTGTCGACTTCGTCGGCACCGTCGTGCAGGCGGGACCGGCCGTCACCCGCGCGAGCGTCGGCGACGCGGTGTGGGGGTTGATGCCGCACGGCACCTTCGGATCACTCGCGGAGTCGGTCGTCGTGCCCCAGGAGCGCATCGCCGCGGCACCGCGCTCGGTCCCGCCCCACGAGGCCGCCGCGCTGCCGTCCTCGGGCACGACGGCCCTGCACGCCCTGACCCGCCGGGTGGGCCTGGAGCCCGGGCGGCGGCTGCTGGTGCGCGGGGCGGCCGGGGGAGTGGGGGTGGTCGCCGTGCAGCTCGGCGCCGCCCTGGGCGCGCACGTCACCGCGCTGGCCGGGGCCGCCCACCTCGCCTGGCTGGGCGGGCTGGGCGCCGCCGAGGCCTTCGACCACCGCGGGACGGAACTGCGGGAGCTGGGGCGGTTCGACGTGATCCTCGACCTGGTCGGCACACGGCTGCCCGAGCTGCGCGGACACCTCGTCCGCGGGGGCACGCTGCTGTCGCTCGCCCTCGACCCGCGGCGGCCGATCCGGTCGGCCCTGCGGACGGCGGCGGGCACCCTGGACCGGCGCACGCGGATCGCCGCGTTCAGCAACGACCCCTCTCTGCGGGAGCTGGAGGAGCTCGCCGCGCTGGTGGACGAGGGCACCGTCGCACCGGTGGTCGCCGCCGTGCTGGAGATGGACGACATCGTCCAGGCGCACCGCATGGTCGAACGCGGCGGGGTGCGGGGGAAGATCGTCCTCACGCCCTGACCTGCCGGCCGGATGCGCGGGACCGACGGGGTGGGGCCGGCGCGGTGAGGGCACCCGGGGCGGCCTCGCGCAGGGCGGGTGAAATCTACCTCATAAAGGCAGATGTCCTTTTTATCCTTCCCCGAAGGTGGCGCCACCCCTCAGAGAAGGACCCCTCGCCGACCCGAACCCAAAGCCCGCAACCCCGCCGCCGCGTAGGGGGCGACGGCCTCGCCCGCCCGGTCGCGGCCCGCGCCCGCCGCTCCCTGCCGGGCGCGGTACTCGATGCCCTGGGCGATGACCGCCAGTTTCAGGTGGGCCAGGCCCAGGTGGAACTCCCAGTGCTCCAGGTCCCGGCCCGACGCGCGGGCGTACATCTGCGCCAGCGCGTCGGCGCCGGGCAGGCGCTCGCTGTTCCACGCCGCGGGCTCGCCCAGGACCAGGTCCAGCCCCGGCGTTCGGTACACGCACATCATCGCCGCGTCCGCCAGGGGGTCGCCCAGGGTGGACAGCTCCCAGTCCACCACCGCGCGCACCCGGGCGGGGTCGCCGTGGTCGAGCATGACGTTGTCGATGCGGTAGTCGCCGTGCACGATCGCGTGCGCAGAGGAGGCCGGGACCGACGCCGCCAGCAGCCCGTGCAGCCGGTCCAGGTCGGGCAGGTCCGTGGTGCGGACCCGCCGCCACTGGCGGCCCCACAGGTCCACCTGGCGGCGCAGGTACCCGTCCGGCCGCCCGGCCAGGCCGGTGGCCCGGTGGTCGACGGCGTGCAGCGCGGCCAGCACCCGCACCAGCGCCTCGGCGCAGTCGGCGACCGCGCGGTCGTCCCAGTCCGCCAGCTGGTCGCGGGTGCGCACCACCCGCGCGTCCACGTACTCCACCAGGGAGAACGGCGCGCCCAGGACGGCCGGGTCCTCGCACAGGGCGACGGCCCCGGCCACCGGCACGCCCGTGCCGCGCAGCGCGGCCACGGTCCGGTACTCGCGCCCCATGTCGTGCGCGGAGGGGGTCAGCCCGGCGGTCGGCGGGCGGCGCAGCACCCAGCGGGGGCCGGACGCGTCGTCGATCCGGTAGGTCAGGTTGGACTTGCCGCCGGAGACCGGCACGGCGCGCAGCGGCCCGGGGACGCCCAGGAAGGCGGCGAGGGCGCCGGTGTCCAGGGCCGGGGCGGTCACCGGGCCCCTTCCACGACGAGGGCTTCTTTCACGACGAGGGCCTCTTTCACGACGCGGGCGGCGATCGACCAGCGGTGCACCTCGGAGGGCCCGTCGTAGATCCGGAAGGGCCGCACCTCGCGCAGCAGCCGGGCCAGCGGCAGGTCGTCGCTGACGCCCAGGCCGCCGCAGAGCTGGACCGCCCGGTCCACCACCCGGTGGATCGCCTCGGCGGCGAAGGTCTTGGCGATGGAGGTGGAGGTGCGCGCGTCGGCCCCGGTGTCCAGCTCCCAGCAGGCCCGGACCAGCAGGGCGCGGGTGGCGGCCAGGTCGATCTCGTTGTCGGCGATGAGCTGGCGGGCCAGGCCCAGGTCGCCCAGGAGGGAGCCGAACAGCTCGCGGTCGGCGGCCCGGGCGGCGGCGATGTCCTGGGCGCGCTGCGCGCTGCCCAGCCAGCGCATCACGTGGGTCGTCCGGGCCGGGCCCAACCGCACCTGCGCGTTGCGGAAGCCCTGGTCGACCTCGCCCAGGACGTTCTCGTCGGGGACGAACAGGCCGTCGAGGGCGACCTCGCGGTGTCCGCCGAGCATGGAGGTGTCCATGGTGCGCACGTGGCGTCCCACGGTGAGTCCGGGGGCGTCGGCGGGGGAGAGGAACATGGTGGCGCCGCCGCGGTCGCCGGGGGAGCCGGAGGTGCGGGCCATGATGATGAGGAACCCGGCGCCGTCGGCCCCGGTGATGAAGGTCTTGCGGCCGTCGATGCGCCAGCCGCCGGGGACGCGGGTGGCGGTGGTGGCCAGGGCGGAGGGGTCGGAGCCCGCGCCGGGGGCGGGTTCGGTCATGGCGAACGCGGAGCGGACCCGGCCGCGGCAGAGCGGTTCGAGGAAGCGTTCGCGCTGGTCGGGGGTGGCGATGTGGTCCAGCAGGTGGACGTTGCCCTCGTCGGGGGCGGCGATGTTGAGGGCCAGGGGGCCGAACACGGAGTGTCCGGCGGCCTCGAACACGGGGGCGCGGTCGCGCATGTCCAGGCCGTGGCCGCCGTATTCGCGGGGTGCGTGCGGGGCGAAGACCCCGGCGGCGCGGGCCCGTTCCTGCATTCGTTCGCGCAGGGCCTCGCCGCCGCGGGCGATGTCGCCCTCGTGCTCCTCCTCCAGGGGGAGGATCTCGTCGCGGACGAAGGCCAGGGTGGCCCGGGTGAGGTCGGCCGCGGCGGGGGTGGGCTGAAGGTCGATCACGTGGAGCCTCCCTTACCACCGAGCGATCGCTCGGTCGGTGTTGGTGGGCACAGCGTGGCACGGCCCTCGCGGCGGTGTCAACGCGCGCCGACGGTGGCCCGGCACAGGGTGAGGTAGTGCTCCACGACCTCGTCGGGGGAGAGCTCGCCGTCGGGGCGGTACCAGGAGGCGACGGCGACGCACATGGTGGTCACGGCGCGGCCGGCGTCCTTGGGGTAGGGGGTGGCGAACACGCCCTGGCGCGCCCCGTCGCGCACGGCGTCGTCGACCATGCGCTGCTGTTCGTCGCGCAGGGCGATGTAGGCCTCGCGCACCTCGGGGTCCATGCCGCGGATCTCGGTGGAGGCGACGAAGGCCTGGTCGCGGCGGTGCATGTGGAAGCGCAGCAGGCATTCGACGAGGTTGTCGAACCGGCGTCCGGGGTCGTCCCCGGCCTCGGCGGCGGCCTGGCGGGTGTGGTCGAGGAGTTCGTGCATCACCGTCATCACCAGGCCTTCCAGGAGCGCCTGTTTGGACGGGTAGTGGTGGTACAGGCCGGGCACGGACAGGCCGGCCCGTTCGGCGATCCGCCGGATGGTGGTCCCGTGGTACCCCTGCTCGACGAAGCAGTGCAGGGCCGCCGCCAGGGGGGCGGACAGCCGCTGCTCGTCGAACGAACGCCAGGACTCCGTCACCGCGTTCCTCACTTCCTCGTGGTCCGTGGGCAGCACGTTATCGGTGTCGTGGCCGGGTCGGGCGGGCGCAGCCGGGGTGTTGACAGCGCCCGTGTGATCCACAACACTACAGGCGACCGAGCGATCGTTCGGTCGGTACCCCGGACGTCGACGTTCCCGCAGAGAGAAGGGCCGCGACATGCCATCCGACCTCCCCCGGACCCCCGACACCCTCCCCGGGGCCTGGCGTCGCCGCGTCGAGGCCTCGCCCGACGCCCCCGCCATCGCCTACTTCGACCGGGTGCTCACCGCCCGCGAGGCCGACGACCTCTCCGACGCCATCGCCTGCGCCCTCGCCGAACGCGGGGTCGGCCGCGGCGACCGCGTGGGCGTGCGCCTGCAGAACATCCCGCAGTACGCGCTCACCCTGCTCGCCCTGTGGAAGCTCGGCGCCGCGGCACTGCCCGTCAACCCCATGTACCGGGGCGAGGAGCTGCGCCGCCTGGTCGACGACGCCGCGCCCGTCGGCATCGTCTGCGCCGACACCGACCACCCCGAGGTGCGCGCGACCCTGGCCGGGAGCCCGGTGCGCTGGGTGCTGGGCACCAGCGACCGCGACCTCCAGGGGCGCGACGACCCGCGGGTGCTGACCGCGGAGCGGGCCGCCCCCTCGCCCGACGGCGACCTGCTGGCGCTGGCCCGCGAGCACGCCGGGCGGCGGCCGCCCCGGGCCGCGGTCGATCCCGGCGACACCGCCCTGCTCACCTACACCTCCGGCACCACCGGGCCGCCCAAGGGCGCGATGAACACCCACGCCAACCTCCTGGCCGTCACCTCCACCTTCGGCCGCCACGTCGACCTGCGCCCCGGCGACGCGGTGCTGGCCCTGGCGCCCCTGTTCCACATCACCGGCGCGGTCATCAACGCCGCCCTGGCCCTGGTCCACGACACCCTGCTGGTCTTCGCCCACCGCTTCCGGGCCGACGTCGTCCTGGAGGCGCTGGTCGAGCACCGCGTCACCTTCACCATCGGGTCGATCACCGCGTTCAACGCCCTGTACGACCACCCCGCCGCCGGTGCCGGACACTTCCGCGGTGTGCGCGCCCTCTACTCCGGGGGCGCGCCCATCCCGCCCTCCACCGTCGAGCGCTTCCGGGAGCGGTTCGGGGTGTACATCCACAACGCCTACGGCATGACCGAGACCAGCTCGGGCGTCATCGCGGTCCCGCTCGGCGGCGAGGCGCCGGTGGACCCGGCGAGCGGATCGCTGTCCATCGGCCGCCCGCTGCCCGGCGTCACCGCGCGCGCCGTGGACCCCGACGGGAACCCGGTCGCGCCGGGGGAGCAGGGCGAGCTGGAGATATCCGGCCCGTCCGTGGTCCCCGGCTACCGGGACCGGCCGCGGGCCACCGCAGCCGCCTTCCCGGGCGGTCGGCTGCGCACCGGCGACGTCGCCGTCATCGACGGCGACGGGTGGGTGTACCTGGTGGACCGGCTCAAGGACCAGATCAACGTGTCCGGCTACAAGGTGTGGCCGCGCGAGGTCGAGGACGTCCTGCACCGCCACCCCGCCGTGTTCGAGGCCGCCGTGGTCGGCCGCCCCGACCCCTACCGGGGCGAGTCCGTCGTCGCCTACGTCTCCCTGGCCTCCGGGGCGCGGGCGACCGGCGAGGAGCTGGCCGGGTTCGCCCGCGAGCACCTGGCCGCCTACAAGCGGCCCCGCGAGGTCCACATCGTCGACACCCTGCCCAAGACGCCCACCGGCAAGATCCGCCGGCGGGCGCTGCGGGACACCCTTGTTCCCTCCACCCCCTCGGTTCCCACCACCCCCTCAGGAGGCGGCGCATGAGCGTCACCGTCCCGGCGCCCGGCGCCGTGTCCCTGCGTTCCAAGAAGAAGTCCCTGCTGGCCAGCACGGTCGGCAACGTGCTGGAGTGGTACGAGTGGAGCGCGTACGCGGTCTTCGCCCCGTTCATCGCCGTGGTGATGTTCGACCAGGGCGATCCGCTGTCGGCTCTGCTGTCCACCCTGGCGGTGTTCGCCGTCGGGTTCCTGATGCGGCCGCTGGGCGGCATCGTGTTCGGCCGGATCGCCGACCGGCGTGGCCGTAAGTTCGTGCTGGTCACGACGATGCTGATGATGGCGGCGGGCAGCCTGGTCATCGGGTTGATGCCCACCTACGCCGTGATCGGGGCGTGGGCGTCCCTGGTGCTGCTGTCCGCGCGGGTGCTCCAGGGGTTCGCGCACGGCGGCGAGTCGGCCACCGCCTACTCCTACGTGGGCGAGATCGCCCCGCCGCACCGGCGCGGCATGTGGGGCAGTGTCGCGTTCATCGCGATCTTCGGCGGTTCGGTCATCGCCTACACCCTGGGCGGTGTGCTCACCTCGACGCTGTCGGAGTCGGCGGTGGGGGAGTGGGGCTGGCGGGTGCCGTTCCTGCTGGGCGCGCTGCTGGCGCTGGTCGCGCTGTACCTGCGGCGGGACATGGACGAGAGCGATGTGTTCGAGGCCGACCGGGCCCGCGACGCGGAGGAAGCCGGAGAAGGGGGCGCGGCCCCGTCGCCCGCGCGGATGTCGCGGGCGGGTGTGGTGCGCGCGGTGCTGGTGATGATCGCCATGGTCTCGGGCATCACCGCCGCCCACTACACGTGGACCTCCTACGTCTCCACCTACGCCATCACCCAGCAGGGCATGGACCCGGGCACCGCCTACTGGATGTCGGTGGCCGCGCAGGTCATCGCGCTGGTGTCGCTGCCGTTCTGGGGGCTGCTGTCGGACCGGATCGGGCGGCGGCCGATGCTGCTGTTCTTCGCGGTGCTGATGTTCGCCCTCCAGTACCCGCTCACCCGGATGATCACGGACGAGGGGTGGACGCTGCTGGTGGCGACCTCGGTGGCGCTGCTGGTGGTGTCGGCCCCGGCGGCGATCCTCTCGGCGATCCTGTCGGAGAGCTTCCCGACGCGGGTGCGCACGCAGGGGATCGGGTTCGCGTACTCGCTGTCGGTGGCGGTGTTCGGCGGGACGGCGCCCTACCTCAACCAGCTGTTCGGGAACCTGGGGGCGGGCTGGGTGTTCGGTGTGTACATCATGGCGCTGTGCGCGCTGACCGGCCTGTCGTGCCTGTTCATCCGCGAGACCAGGGGCATGGAGCTCACCCGGGAGTGAACCCCGGGCCCGGCCGGGCGCCGGTGCGGCCCGCCCCCGGCCGGGGGCGGGCCGCCGCGCTGTCAGGAGGCGCGCCAGCGCAGCAGTTCCAGGGCCACCGCCACGTCCACCGGGTTCTGTGCCAGCGGCCGGGGCAGCAGCTCGTCGGCCCGGGCCAGCCGCCGCACCACCGTGTTGCGGTGGGTGTAGCAGCGCTCGGCGGTGCGGGTCGTGTTGCCCAGGGCGTGCACGTACGCCAGGACCGTCTCGCGCAGGGCCGGGTCGGCGGCGGCCAGGTCGCCCAGCGTGTCCTGGAGGAAGTCCCCCACCTGCGGCGCGGCGTCGGCCAGCAGCGCCGCGAGCCGGATGTCCCCGTAGCGGACGCACCGCCGCCCGGGGGAGGCGGCGAGCATCCGCTGGGCCGCGGCCGCGTCGAAGTGGCTGCGGCGGAACCCGTCCACGCCGCTCCCGGGGCGCCCCACCGCCACGCGGGCGTCCGGGTGGGCGGCCAGCGCCTCCTCCAGCTCCTCCTGTGCGGGGGCGGCGGCGACCGGGAGCCACACCCACAGGGCGGTGGCCCCGGCGATGACGGTGAGCCGGTGGGCGGCCCCCGCGGCGCGGGCCAGGTCCTCGGCGGCCGCCTCCAGCCGGCCGCTCGCGTCGCCCCACAGGACGGCGGCGGTGTGCGGGCCGGACAGGGGGTGGCGCAGCCGCTGCTCGGCGCGGGCGCGGCCGATGGGGGCGCCCTCCAGCAGGAGGGTGACGGCGGCGCGGCGTTCGGCGTGGCTGCCGCGGGTGAGCTCGACGCGTTCGGTGCGCATGCGTTCGGACAGGGCGCTGATGGTGTCGTCGACGAAGGTGTTGATGGACAGCGAGGACACGTCCAGCAGTTCGCGCAGCTCGGCCGGGTCGGCGGTCAGCTCGAAGCAGATGTCCATCCAGCGGCGCCAGGCGATGTTCTGCCCGTTGCGGAAGGCGTCCAGGGCGCCCTCGTCCAGGCCGCGCCGGACCAGGTCGCGGGAGGCGTCCAGCAGTTCGGGGCGCAGGTCGACGGGTACCCTTTCGCCGGGGCGGGACAGGTTGGCGGCGACCCAGTGGCGCAGGTTGGCCAGGTTGGCCAGGTTGGCGCCGCGGATCTGCGCGGCCAGCACCGGGTCCTCGGCGACGGGCCGCATCCGCTCCCCGCTCAGGGAGGCGGCGTGCAGGCCCTCCACCCAGTCCTCGGGCGGGTCCAGGGCGAGTTCGGCGCCGCGCCGGAACAGCTCCAGGACGCGGGGTGAGAGGGTCGGCCAGGGCGGGGTGTCCGCAGCGTTGTGCACCACGAGACCCAGGATCGTGGTGCACGGTGCGCTGGCACAACATGGCCCGGATCACACAGGGTGGTAGCGGCGCGCCGAACGGAGGAGAGCGGTACATGACCAGTGGGCCCAGTGGGCGGGCAGAGGTGGAGCACCTGGACGTGCTCGTCGTCGGTGCGGGCATCTCCGGGATCGGCGCCGCGCGGTACCTGAAGGAGCACCACCCCGGCAAGCGGTTCGCGATCCTGGAGGCCCGGGCGGCCTCCGGCGGCACCTGGGACCTGTTCCGGTACCCGGGCATCCGCTCGGACTCGGACCTGCACACCTTCGGCTACGAGTTCAAGCCGTGGCGGGACCGGCAGGCCATCGCCGACGCCGACCGCATCCTGGCGTACCTGCGGGAGACCGTGGAGGAGAACGGCCTGGGGTCGCACATCCGCTACCACCACCGGATGCTGGCCGCCGAGTGGTCGAGCGAGCGGGCGCGGTGGCTGGTGGAGGTGGAGCGCGCCGACACCGGCGAGCGGGTGCGGTTGAGCGCCGGGTGGCTGTTCAGCGCCTGCGGCTACTACCGCTACGACGAGGGTTTCACCCCGCACTTCGAGGGGCGCGAGCGGTTCGCGGGCACGGTCGTGCACCCCCAGCACTGGCCGCGGGACCTGGACTACACGGGCAGGAGGGTCGTGGTGATCGGCAGCGGGGCCACCGCGGTCACGCTGGTCCCGGCGATGGCGGAACAGGCCGGGCACGTCACGATGGTGCAGCGCACCCCCACCTACGTGATGCCGGTGCCGCGCGGGGACGCGCTGGCCGACCGGCTGCGCAAGGTGTTCGGGGACGAGCTCGGGTACCGGATGGCCCGGCGCAAGAACATCTGGAAGGGCGCCGCGGTGTGGGGGTTCTGCCGGCGCTTCCCCAAGACGGCGCGCAGGCTCATCCGCCGGGTGACGGCCGCGCAGCTGCCCGCCGGGTATCCGGTGGACGAGCACTTCAACCCGCCCTACGACCCCTGGGACCAGCGGCTGTGCGCGGCGCCCGACGGCGACTTCTTCCGGGCGATCCGGTCGGGGAGGGCGTCGGTGGTGACCGACCGGATCGTGTCGTTCACCGAGAAGGGGCTGCTGCTGGAGTCGGGGCGGGAGGTGGAGGCGGACGTCATCGTCACCGCCACCGGTCTGAACCTGCAGGCGTTCGGCGGTGTGGAGCTGGTGGTGGACGGTGCGCCGGTGCGCCTGGCCGACACGGTGGCCTACAAGGGGGTGATGCTGTCGGGGGTGCCCAACCTGGCGTTCGCGATCGGGTACACCAACGCGTCGTGGACGCTCAAGATCGGCCTGCTGTGCGAGCACTTCTGCCGTTTGCTGGAGCACATGGACGCCCGCGGGTACGACATCTGTGTCCCCGAGCCCTCGGATCCGGGGATGCCCACGCGGCCGCTGCTGGACTTCGCGGCCGGGTACGTGCGGCGGTCGGTGGCGGAGCTGCCCCGCCAGGGGGACCGCAGCCCGTGGCTGACCTCGATGAGCTACACCTCCGACGTGGCGCTGCTGCGGGCGGACCGGGTGGTCGACCCCGAGCTGCGCTTCGCGAAGGCGGCCGCGCCGGTGCGGGCCCGGGAACAGGCGCCGACGCAGGCGCCGACGCGGACGCAGGCGTCGGCATGACGGGGCCGGACCGGTTCGTGGACCTGCCGGAGGGCCCGCGGATCTGCTACCGGGTGGAGGGCCCCGACGACGGGGTCCCGGTGCTGCTCATCGCGGGCCTGGGCCTGGACCTGACGTCGTGGCCGCGGCGGATGGTCGAGGGCCTCCTCGACCGGGGTGCGCGGGTGGTCGTGTTCGACAACCGCGACGCGGGGTGCTCCACGCGGGTGCGGGCGCCCTCGCCGTCCCCGCTGCACAGCGTGCTGGGCCGGCCGGGCCCGGACTCCTACGACCTGGGCGACATGGCGACCGACACCGTGGGGCTGCTGGATCACCTGGGCATCGAACGCGCCCACGTGGTGGGGATGTCGATGGGCGGCATGATCGGGCAGACCCTGGCGGCCCGCCACCCGGACCGGGCGGCGACGCTCACGTCGATCTTCTCCACCACGGGTCGGCGGCGGGTGGGCCGGGTGGCGTGGTCGAGCCTGGTGCGCATGGGCGGGCCTCCCGCGCGCACGGTCGAGGAGTCCGTGCGCAGGCACCTGGCGTTCCTGCGGCACATCGGGTCGGCGGTGTTCCCGCCGGACCGGGACGAGGAGGTCGCGTGGGCGACCGGGCTGTGGGAGCGGGCCGGGGGTGTGCGGGCCCGCAGCGGGGTGCCGCGGCAGATCGGCGCCATCCACGCCTCGGGCGACCGGACCCGGGAGCTGGCGCGGATCGGCGCCCCCACGCTCGTGGTGCACGGGGACGTGGACCTGATGGTGCACCCCAGCGGCGGGCGGGCGACCGCGCGGGCGGTGCCGGGGGCCCGGTTCGTGGAGATCGAGGGGATGGCGCACCACCTGGCCCCGGGGGTGGTGGACCGGCTCGCCGGGCTGATCGGCGACCACACGGCCCGGGTACGGATCTGAGGCGGGAGGTCGGCAGGGCGATGGGACGGTAGGGCGGCAGGACGGTAGGGCGGGCGCGGTTCCGGCGGTAGGCCGGGGCCGCGCTTCGGTGTTCCCGGGGTGGTGGTTCGTCCGGGTTCGGTGCGGTCTATACTCATCAAAACGAAAACCGTTTTCATTATCGACCTGGTCGGAGTGCATCCCGCTCCGAACCGGCGCGTCCCGCCCCCGCACCGCCTTCGCACCGTCCCCGCGGTGCGCCCCGGCCCCCGAGAGGAATCCCCCGACCCATGAGCCCGCGCAGCCCGCACCGTGCCGGGCTCCCGGCACCCCCGCCCCGGGCCGCCCGACCCGAGCGGGGACGCCGCGGGTTCCCCGCCGTCCTCCTCCTGGCGGTCGCGCTCATCGCCGTGATCCTGGCCTCGGCCGCCACCGGGGCGGTCGACCTCACCCCGCCGGACGCCGCCAGACTGCTGCTGGGACACCTCGTCCCGGGCATGCCCTGGATGACCGACGGCACCTACACCGTCCTCCAGGACCAGGCGGTGTGGGGATTCCGGCTCCCCCGGGCCCTGCTCGCCGCCCTGGCCGGGGCGTCCCTGGCCCTGGCCGGCGCGCTCATGCAGGCCGTCGTGCACAACCCGCTCGCCGAGCCCTACATCCTCGGCGTCTCCTCCGGGGCGGGCGTGGGCGCGGTCCTGGTCGTGGTGGGCGGCGCGGCCGGCGGGCTCTCGCTCTCGACGGCGGCGTTCGCCGGGGCCGCCGCGGCCACCGCCGCCGTCTACCTCATGGCCCGCAGGAACGGCCGCATCGCCCCCCAACGGCTCATCCTCGCCGGGGTCGCGCTCGGCGCCCTGTTCAGCGCCGTCACCAGCTACCTCACCCTGACCACCGAGGCGCAGAACGTCTTCAGCGTCATGTTCTTCCTGCTCGGCTCGGTGTCGGCCGCCACCATGGGCTCGCTGCTCGCCCCCGCCCTGGCGCTGCTGGTGGCCCTGGTCGTCGTCGGCGCCCACGTGCGCGGCATCAACGCCCTGCTCGCGGGCGACGAGGCCGCCGCCTCCCTGGGCGTGTCCGTGGACCGGCTGCGCACCGTCCTGCTGCTGGTCTCCGCCCTGCTGGTGGGCGCCGTCGTCTCGGTGAGCGGCAGCATCGGCTTCGTCGGCCTGATCATCCCGCACATCGCGCGCATCCTCGTGGGCACCGACCACCGCGTCATGCTCCCGGTGAGCGTGCTGGGCGGGGCCGTGTTCCTGGCCGGGGCCGACCTGCTGGCCCGCACCGTCGCCGCCCCCGTGGAGATCCCCCTGGGCATCCTCACCGCCGTGGTCGGCGCCCCCTTCTTCCTGTGGCTGCTGCGGCGCGACCGCGCCTCGACCGTGGGGATGGACCGGTGAGGGTCGAACTGGAGGGCGTCTCGGTGGCGCTCGGGGGCCGCACCGTCGTCCACGATGTCTCCCTCGAAGCCGCCCCCGGGACGGTCCTGGGCGTCCTGGGCACCAACGGCAGCGGCAAGTCCACCCTGCTGCGCACCGTGTGCCGGGTGCTGCGCCCCGCCGCCGGGCGCGTGCTGCTCGACGGCGACGACGTCCGCGACCTGCGCCCGCGCGAGGCCGCCCGCCGCGTCGCCGCGGTCGCCCAGGACTCCCACGAGGACTTCGGGATCACCGTCCTGGAATCGGTGCTGCTGGGCCGTACCCCGCACCGCCGCGGATTCTCCCCCGACAGCGCCGAGGACCTGGACATCGCCCGGGAGGCGATGGACCGGGTGGGCGTGCTCGGCCTGGCCCGGCGCCGGGTCGCGGAACTGTCCGGGGGCGAGCGCCAGCGGGTCCTGCTGGCCCAGGCGATCACCCAGCGGTCCCGGGTGCTCGTGCTGGACGAGCCCACCAACCACCTGGACATCGCCCACCGGCTCGAACTCATGGACCTCATCGGCGAACTCGGGCTGACCACCCTCATCGCCCTGCACGACCTCGACCTGGCCCTGGCCCACTGCGACCGGGTCGCCCTGCTCGTCGCGGGCCGGCTGGAGCGGACCGGCACCCCCGCCGAGGTCCTCACCCCGAACGTCCTGCGCGACCGCTTCCGCGTCGACGCCGACCTCATAGACGGCCGCGACCGCCCGCACCTGCTCCTGCACGGTGTGGCCCGAACCGACACCCCCCGCACCACCCCGACGGAAGGAACACGATGACCCGCCCGACCGCCCACCGCGCCCTGCTCCCCCTGGCCGGCGCCCTCACCCTGGCGCTGAGCGCCTGCGGCACCTCGGTGGCGCCCGCACCCGCCGCGGAGGGGGACACCGCCCAGGGGTACCCGGTCACCGTCGAGAACTGCGGGCGGGAGCTGACGTTCCAGGCCCCGCCCGCGAGCGTCGTCGGCCTGAGCCCCTCCCAGACCGAGCTCCTCGTCGAGCTGGGGCTGGCGGACCGCCTCGTCGGCCAGGCCCAGGTCGCCCACCACGAACTCGACGCCGACATCACCGCGCAGATCACCGACGTGCCCGTACTCAGCGAGGAGGCCCCGCCCGCCCGGGAGGACCTGCTCAACGCCGCCCCCGACTTCGTCTACTCGCCCACCGGCTACGAGTTCACCGCCGAGCAGGGCTTCGCGAGCATCGACCAGCTCGCCGACGCCGGGGCCCAGGCCTACACCGCGACCGGCGGCTGCTTCGACCGCCGGGCGGTCGGCACGGTCGAGGACCTGTTCACCGACATCGCGGACCTGGGCCTGATCTTCTCCGTCCCCGAACGCGCCGAGGAGCTCTCCGACCAGGGCCGCGAACGCCTGGACGCGGTCGCCACCGCCATCGAGGGGGCCGAGCGGCCCAGCGTCGCCCAGCTCTACGTCGAGGGCTCCACGCTCTCCGCGATCGGCGGCGGCGTGGAGTACGACATCATCGACCGCGCCGGCGGCGACAACGCCTTCGACCGCGACGAGCCCGCCTTCGCCGACTTCTTCGCCGCCGTCGTCACGCCGGAGGAGATCACCTCGCGCGACCCCGACGTCATCGTGTTCTCCGTCCAGGACGCCGGGCACGAGGCCGCCACCCGCGCCTACCTGGCCGAGACCTTCCCCGACGTGGCCGCGGTCGCCCAGGACCGGCTCGTCGCGGTGCCGAACTCGGACCTGTTCCCCGGCACCCTGGGCAACATCGACGCCGTCGAGCGGATCGCCGCCGAACTGCACCCCGACCTGTTCTGACCGGCCGCGGCCCCGGCCGCACGTGTCCCCCACCCCCTGACGAGAGGCCCCGCGATGTACCTGAACCGAGGGATCCGGCCCTTCCTGGCCCCCGTGCGAGGCGGGGTCGCCGCCACCGCGGCCGCCGCGGTGGCCGCCGCCGGGTTCTCCGTCGGGGTCGCCTTCGGCCTGGCCGCCGTGACCGGCGCCCTGCTGCGCTGGGAGGAGGGCGGGGCGTCGGCGGTGGCGGGCGCCCTGGCCGCCACCGCCGCCTGCGCCGCCGGGCGCGGGGTGTGCCTGTGGGTCCGCGACCAGGTGGCGACCGCCACCGCGGCGCGGGTCAAGCGGGCGGTGCGGGCCCGGGTGGTGGAGAAGATCTACGAGCTGGGCCCGGGCCACGCCTGGCCGCGGGGGCGCGGCGGGGTGCAGCCGACCGCCGTGGACGGGGTGGAGCACCTCCAGGGCTACATCGGGTTCTACCTGCCCCAGCTGCTGGTGTCGTGGGCGGTCCCGGCCGTGCTGCTCGCCGTGCTCGCCGCGGTGTCGTGGCCGGTGGCGGCCGTGGTGCTGGTGTGCGTGCTCACGGTCCCCCTCGCCCAGCGCCTGTGGCGGCTGGTCCTGCGGGACCGGGCCCGCGACCACTGGGAGCGGTTCGAGGCGTTCGCCGAGCGGGTCGGCGACACCGTCCGCGGCCTGCCGACCCTGGTGGCGCTGGGCGCCGCCGACCGGCGGCGCGCGCACCTGGCCGGTGCCGCCGAGGAGCTGCGGGCGGCCACGACCGCGAACATGCGGGCCTCGCTGGGGGTGTCGGCGGTGATGAACGCGGCGATGTCGGTCGGGACGGCCGGGGCCACGCTCACGGCGGCCCTGGAGGCCTCGCGCGGCGCCCTGCCCCTGGAGTCGGTGCTGCTGGTGCTGTTCCTGTCCGCCGAGTGCTTCCGCCCCCAGCAGGAGCTGAGCGGGTACTGGCACGAGGGGTTCTACGGCATCGCCGCGGCCGGTGCGATCACCCGGCTGCTGGAGACCGGACCCGCCGTCCGGGAGCGGCCCGGAGCGGCCCCGGTGCGGTGGGCGGGGCCGCCCGACGTGGTCGTCGAGAACGTGGACTTCACCTTCCCCGGCGCGGCGGAGCCCGCCCTGCGCGGGGTGTCGTTCGCCGTCCCGGCCGGGACGGCGCTCGCCGTCGTGGGCGCCTCGGGGGCGGGCAAGACGACCCTGGGGCGGCTGCTGCTGCGCGACATGGACCCCGACTCCGGGCGGATCCTGCTCCAGGGCAGCGACCTGGCCGACCTGTCGCTGACCGGGCTGCGCCGCGCCACGGCCCGGGTCGCCCAGGACGTGGTGCTGCTGTCGGGGACGGTTCGGGAGAACATCGCCCTGGCCGCGGGCCCGCCCGGGCCGGAGAACGACGCCCGGGTCGCCGCCGCGGTCCGGCGGGCACGGGTGGACGACGTGGCCGGACAGCTGGACGCCGGGCTGGACTCGGCGGTCGGTGAGGGCGGACGCCTGCTCTCGGGCGGGCAGCGCCAGCGGGTCGCCCTGGCCCGGGCCCTGGCCGCCGACGCCCGGCTGCTGCTCCTGGACGAGGCCACCAGCGCGCTGGACGCGGAGAACGAGGCGCTCATCACCGAGTTCCTGCGCACCGGGCGCGGGGAGCGCACCATGGTCGTCATCGCGCACCGGCTCTCCACCGTCGCGCACGCCGACCTGGTACTGGTCCTGGACCGGGGGCGGGTGGCGGAGTTCGGGCCGCCGGGGGAGCTGGCCCGGCGCGGAGGGCACTGGGCGCGGCTGGTGGAGGCCCAGCGGGCCGGCACGGCGGGTGTGCGATGACCGCCCGGACGAGAGTGGCCCCGCCGGCGGCCGGGCTCGCCACCTGGCCCGGGATGTGGGCGGCCCTGGCCGGGTACCGGGGCCTCTACCTGCTCGCGGTCGCGTTCAACACCCTGGCCCTGTGGGCCCAGGCGGGCGCCGCCCTGGGCGGGGTGTGGGCCGTCGTCACGGTCCTGGACGGCGGCGGGCCCGCGGACCTGGCGGCACCGGCGGCCCTCACCCTGGCGGCCGTGGCCGTCCGGGCGGCGGCCTCCTGGCTGGAGACCTGGCTCTCCCACGACCTGAGCTTCCGGGTGCTGGCCCGGGTGCGGCTGTGGGTGTACGACGCGCTGGCCCGGCTCGCCCCCGCCGGGCTCTCGCGCCGCCGCTCCGGAGACCTGCTCACCTCCGCGCTGTCCGACGCCGAGGCGCTGGAGATCTTCTACGCGCACTCCTCGATCTACACGCTCAGCGCTTGGGCGGCCACCCCGCTGCTGTGGGGCGCCCTGGCCGCGGTGAGCCCGCCGGCCGCCCTGGCCACCGCCCCCGTCCTGGTCCTGTCGGTGGCCCTCACCCTCCTCGCCCGGCGGTGGGCGCGCCCCCAGGGGCGGCGCATCCGCACCGCCCTGGCCGACCTGGGCGGGGAGATCGCCGAGAACGCCGGGGCCGTCCGCGAGATCGTCGGCCACGGGCTGGTGTCCCACCGGGCCGAGCGGCTGGCGGCCCTGGACGAGCGGCTGCTCGCCGCCCAGTTCCGCAACGCCCGCCGCTCGGGGGCCGAGACCGCGGTGCTGGGCGCCGTCGCCCTGCTGGCGGCGGTGGCCACCGCCGCGGCCGCCGCCTGGCAGCTGGAGGGCGGCACGCTCGACCCCCGGGCGGTGCCCTTCGCGATCGTGCTCGCCACCATGGCGACCGCGCCGATCCTGCAGTGGGCGGCGATGACCCGCCACTACGGCACCACCGGTGAGGCCGCCGCGCGGATCGGGGCGCTGCTGACCGCCCGCCCGCCGGTCGCCGCCCACGGCGACCTGGCCGCACCCCCCGAGGAGGGCGGGGAGGTGCGGGCCGACGGGGTGGGCTTCGCGTGGAGCGAGGTCGACCCGCTGGCGTCGGAGCGGATGGCCGTGCGGGACCTGACCGTGCGCGTCCGGCCCGGGGAGCACATCGCGATCGCCGGGCGCTCGGGTTCGGGCAAGTCCACATTCGCGCAGGTCCTGGCCCGGTGCGTGGACCCCGGGGAGGGGAGCGTGCGGGCCGGCGGGGCGCCCCTGCCCCGCTACACCCGCAGGGCGCTGCCGGAGGTGGTGTCGCTGCTGCCCCAGGACGTGGCCCTGTTCCGGGAGACGGTGCGCGACAACCTGCTGCTGGCCACCGACGACGACCTCGACGACGCCGAACTGTGGCGGGTGCTGGAGGCGGCACGGGTGGACGGCGTGGTCCGGCGGCTGCCCGACGGCCTGGACACGGTCCTGGCCGACAACGGCCGCTCCCTGTCCGGGGGAGAGCGCCAACGCCTGGCCCTGGCCCGGACCCTGCTGAACCCGACGCGGGTGCTGATCCTGGACGAGGCCGTCAGCCAGCTGGACGCGGTCGGCGAACACGACGTCCGGGAGGCGATCGCCGCCGCCCGGGCGGGCCGCACCACCATCACCATCGCGCACCGGCTGACCACCCTGGTGCACGCCGAGCGGATCATCGTCCTGGACGCGGGTACGCCGGTGGGCGAGGGCACCCACGCCGACCTGCTCCGGGACTGCCCCGCCTACCGGCGCCTGGTCGCCCCCCAGATGGACGCCCTCGGCTGAGCGGCGCCCGCCCGGAAACGGTCCGGCGCCTTTTCCACAAGGGGCGTTCGGACCCCGTTGTCCGGGCGCTCTCCTCGGCGGGGTGTGAGGAACGGAACCCCGCCCGGGAACGCGGTGTGAGAACACGCGGGAAAGGCAAGGAATGGGGGAGCGGAACCGTCGGCACCCCCGCCGACAGGGCGGTTCCGCGGTGCCCGCCGCCTTCTCCGGCGCGGCGGGAACGACCGAAGGGAAGAAATGGAAGACCAGGGTCCGCAACCGTGTGTTCTCGAAATCGAAGACCTGACCGCGCGGAACACCGATTTCCGCACCGCCCTGTGGACGGGAGGGAACCTGCAGGTCACCGTCATGTCCGTCGAGCCCGGCGGTGACGTGGGGCTGGAGGTGCACCAGGACCGCGACCAGTTCCTGCGCATCGAGGCGGGCCAGGCCCGGGTGGAGATGGGCCCCACCCGCGACGACCTGGACTTCGTCCACAAGGCGGGCGACGGCTCCGCCGTCCTGGTCCCCGCCGGGACCTGGCACAACATCGTCAACGTGGGCGAGGTCCCGCTGAAGCTGTACTCGGTGTACGCCCCCGCCGAACACCCGCACGGCACCGTGCACCGCACCCCGCAGGACGATCCGCAGCACGCGGGGTAGTCCGCGGTGCGGTTCCGCGGTGGGGCCGGGCCGCGCACCGGCCCCCGCCGGCTGTCCACGCCCCCGCCGGGTGTTCGGGCCCCTGCCGGGCCGCTCAGGTCCGGCCGCCGTTGAGCAGGTACGGCACGAACGGCAGCACCGCGATCACCACGGGGGTCCGGAACGCACCGACGATCCCCGCCACCATGGCGCGGCGGGCGCCCTCCTCGGCGCGGTGCGACCCCGGCGCGTCCATGGGCGGGGGCGGCGCCGCGGCCTCCCGCACCGGCGGCTCCGCCCGGACCGTGAACCGGCCGTCCCGCTCCCCGGCCTCCAGCCGCCCGGCCAGGCGGGCGCGCTCGTCCAGGCCCACCAGCCCGTACCCCGGCGGCGCCGCCGGGGGAGTGCCGGGCAGGTCGTTGGCGACGGACACCACCAGCAGGTCGCCGTCCCGGTGCAGGCGGACGCGGACCGGGTGTCCCAGGGTGTGTTCGGCCGCGTTGGTCGGGCCCTTTTGGACCACCCGGCGGGCGGCGCGCTCCCCGGCCCGGGAGGGCGAACGCGGGGGTCGCCCACTCGGATGCCGTGACCATCCCGATGCCGCCGGCATCCACATGCCCACGACACTCAGATGTTGATATCATCCAAATGTTCTCATCATTCGAGTTGCTGTGAGGTGCGGACATGGCGTCCACCGCCCCGCCCGCCGTGGTGCTGTCCACCCTGCGCTGTATCGGGTTCAGCTCCGTGGAGACCGTCGCCGCCGTCACCGGCCTGGACCCCGGCGAGGCCGAGTCGGCCCTCATCGACCTGGCCGTCGCCGGGCTGGTGATCCGCCATGGCGGGCCCTTCGGCGGCTGGGGGCAGACCGAGGCCGGGCGGGAGGCCGACGCCCGCGCGCGGGCCGGGGAGCTGGACGACGCCGGGGCCCGCCCGGCCGTCACCGCCGCCTACGAACGGTTCATGGACCTCAACCCCGAGCTCCTCGACCTGTGCTCGGCCTGGCAGCTTCGCCGCCCCGGCGACCCGGACGCCGAGGCCCGCATCCGCGACCTGTTCGCCGACCTGGACCGGCGGGCGGCCCCGGTCTGCGACGCGCTCGCCGCCGCGCTGCCCCGGTTCGGCCGCTACCGGCCCGGCCTGGCCCGCGCCCTGGAGTACGCCGAGGCGGGGCGCACGGAGTACCTGACCGACCACCTGGCCTCCTACCACACGCTCTGGTTCCAGCTCCACGAGGACCTGCTCGCCACCCTGGGAATCCCCCGATGAGGTGGGTGCGGCCGCTGGACCCGGCCACGACCGAGGGCCCCGAGGGGATCGGCGGCAAGGCCCACGGGCTCATCACCCTGCAACGCCTGGGGCTGCCGGTACCGCCGGGGTTCGTGATCACCACGGCGGCCTGCCGGGACTTCCGCCGCCGGGGCCGCCTCCCCGACGGGCTGGAGGCGGAGATCGACACCGCCCTGGCCGCCCTGGAACGGGAGACCGGCCGCACCCTGGGCGGCGCCCCCGCCCTGACGGTGTCGGTGCGCTCGGGCGCCGCGGTGTCCATGCCCGGCATGATGACCACCGTCCTGGCCCTGGGCGCCCCCGCCGGGCCCCCGTCCGCCGACCTCCAACCCGACGACCCCCCGCCCCCTGCCGTCGACCCCGCCGCTGCGGGGCCCGGCGGCGA
>NZ_JBJJBV010000081.1:0-23574 GCF_045446735.1 Nocardiopsis protaetiae | reverse complement strand
TGGACCAGGTGCCGCCGCTTGGTCCAGGCGATGACGTCGGAGACCACCTCGATGGGGATGTCCTGCGGGATGACCGTGATACCGCCGCGCCGGGCGACGGTCTCGGCCATCCGGCGGCCCGCCACCGCCGTCATGTTCGCCACCACCAGCGGGATGGTGGTGCCGGTGCCGTCCGGCGAGGACAGGTCCACACTGAGCCGGGAGCCCACCGCGCTCCGGTTCGGGACCATGAACACGTCGCTGTAGGTCAGGTCCTGCTGGGGCGCCTGGTCGTTGAGAAAACGCAATGCCTCTACCTCGGTCGAGACCGAAGGGGGTGGACCATCCGGTGCCAGCGCACACGGCCGCCTGTTGATCCCCCTCTTACCAGTCAAGTATGCCGTCACCGATTGGCTCGGACGACCCCCCATCTGGCATGATGACTCGATTCCCGCTGACACGGCCCCTCCCCCCGCCCCTGGCAGACCGATGTCCCAGAGTGTGGGCGCGGGGCGTCGCTTCCCTGGAGACACACGCATGCCGCGTTTCACGTTCGCGCAGGTGAAGGAAGAGACCTACAAGGCGAAGGACGCCTGGTGGACCGTCTTCCTGGTCGACCCGCTCGCCGGTCGACTGGTGGTGTGGACCGCCAACCGCACCGACATCACCCCCAACCAGCTGACCCTGGGCGCGGGGGTCCTCGGCCTGTTGTCCGCGGTCGGCTTCGTCATGCCGGCGTTCGGTGTCGGCGCGGCCTGGGCGTGGCTGGTGGCCGGCGCCCTGCTGTTCCACCTCAGCTTCGTGCTGGACTGCATGGACGGCAAGATCGCCCGGCTCAAGGGCACCGGCTCGGTGTTCGGCACCTGGGTCGACTTCGTGTTCGACCGCATCCGGTTCTTCGTCTGCATCATGGCGCTGCTCATCGGCCAGTGGCTGGTGACCGGGCAGGTCGCCTACCTGATCGCGGCGCCGGTCATCGTGTTCTTCGACCTGCTGCGCTACCTCAACGGCTCGCAGGTCGCCAAGACCCGCCGCGGGATGCGCCAGACCCTGGCCGAGCTGGTCGGCGACACCGACCGGCTGCGCGCCGACGCCGCCTCGGTCCTGGGCGACGCCAGCCCCGAGGACGACTCGGTGGCCGAGGCCCGGACCGAGGCCCGGACCGAGGCGCGGGCCGAGGCGCGGGCCGAGGCCCCCGCCCCGCGCGGGCTCTACGGCCGGGCGCGCCACTTCCTGCTGACCCACCGGGTGCGCCCGCACCTGTTCAGCGGCATCGAGTACGAGATGTTCCTGTGCGTGGTCGCGCCGGTCACGGTGCTGGTCTCCCTGTTCACCCCGCTGAACGACCTCATCATCCCGATCGCCGTGTTCTCGGTGCTGGCCCTGGGCTTCTTCGAGGTCGTGCTCGTGGCCCGGCTGTGGAAGGACACCCGCCGCTTCGAGGAGCGCCGCCGGGAGCTGATCGCCGCCGGCGCCGTCCCGCAGGGGGCCCGGATCAGCGGCAGCTGACCCGCGGCCGTCGGGGGCCGGGACGCGGGAACGGGGAGAACGGGGAAGGGGCGGTGCGCCGGTGCGCACCGCCCCTTCCCGCTTGCCTCCCGCCTCGTGCGGCGGGGCCTCAGGCTGTGGGATCCGGGGGTCAGACCCCCGCGGTCGACCTCTCCTTGGTCCCGCCGCCGTCCGGGGCGGCCTTGGGCTCCTCCCGCTTGAGGAGCCAGGACATCTGCGGTTCGACCGCCCAGCGCATGGCCGCCCGCACCCACGGGGTGCACAGCAGCAGCGTGACCGCCAGGGCGATGGCGACGGTGAGCGCCGCGCCGACCGCGTTGTCCATCACGTCGTACCAGGGCGACGCCTTGAAGAGGATGAACACCACCGAGTGGCCCAGGTAGACGTACAGGGTGTACGCGCCCAGGTCCGTGAACCAGGTCCGCCGCTTGGGGGTCAGCGCCAGGAACGCGACGGTCATCGCCAGGGCCAGCCCCATGAAGGCCAGCCGGATGCCGATGCTGGGCATCAGCGGATCGATGTCGCGGTCGGTCAGGCTGTCCCGCCAGAACAGCCAGTCGCGGCTGAGCCGGTCGGAGATGGGCACCGCCAGCACGGCGGTGGTACCCAGCACCGCGAGCGAGACCAGCCGCAGCCAGAGCTTGTCCAGCCACAGGAAGTGCTCGCGGCGCAGGCTCAGGCCCAGCACGAAGAACGGCAGGAAGCTCACCACGCGGCCCAGGGCCAGGGTGTCGCTGAGGCTGGTGGTGGCGGCGAACAGCGAGATCGCCAACGCGATGAGCACCGGTGCGCGCAGCCGCTTCCACACCGGGACGCTCAGCCGCCACAGGAACAGCGCGACGAGGAACCACAGGGTCCAGGTCGGCTTGAGCACCGACAGCGAGTCGCCCAGGCCGCCGCGTTCGACGGTGTAGATGGACTGGTGGACCGTCCAGAAGATCAGGTAGGGGACCGCGACGGTCAGGACCAGCTTCTCCACGCGGTTGGAGGACCCGTCGAAGGACCTCGACAGATACCCGCTGATCAGGATGAACGCGGGCATGTGGAAGAAGTAGATCCAGTAGTACGTGGCGCTGACGGCCGTGACGTCGCGCAGCGGCTCGATGGCGTGGCCGACGACGACCAGCACGATCAGGAGGAATTTGGCGTTGTCCAGGCGGGCATCACGGTACGGGGCCTTCGCCCCGGCTGCCGCGCCGTTCTCTGCCGGGGCGGTCGCGCCGGGCCCGGGCTTCGTACGGTCGGTTTCCGGTCTGGTCATGGATGAGGCCACGAGTGGACTCCGGGGTCGGTGGACTTCACAGGGCGTGCGGGTTCGGCCCCGGGGCCGGGTGGGGGAAGGTCTCCCACGCCGTTCGGGGGCGCTGCGGTGCCGCGTGGCGCGCGAGGGGAGGCACCGGAACGTCGGATGTATTCGGATCGTGCTGCGTTACCTTACTGTGATGTAAGGAAGCATGCCAGCGGTTCTCCGAATTCGGCGGAAACTTCTTCCGGTCCCTCCCGGCTCCGCGGTGTGAACGGGGAGCGAAGGGAAGCAGAGGGACCCGTGGGACATGTGAGTATGTTTCGGGTGGGAAGACGCCGTTCCGTGTGCAGACCCTAACCCATACGCACCACCCGACCGCACGCCGGGACCCCCGGCGGTGGTGCGGACCGGCACGAACGTGTCAGTGTGGGGACGTGACGGTCACGCCGATAAGCTGTGCCGTCAGGTGGCGCCCGCCGGGCGCGACAAGCCCGGCCGAGTATCGAAGTAAGGCGGTGGAATACCGTGCCGCACGCGGTGGATCCCAACCGTGCAGCCCAGCACGGCGGAGTGGTCATGCGTCTCCTCGACGAACTCTTCCCCCTCGTGGAGGGGTTCTACGTCGATCTCCACAAGAACCCGGAGCTCTCCCACGCGGAGCACCGCACCGCCAGCGGCGTCGCCGAATGGCTGACCCGCACCGGCTACGAGGTCCACAAGGGCGTCGGGGGCACCGGCGTCGTCGGCGTCCTGCGCAACGGCCCCGGCCCCACGGTGATGCTCCGCGCCGACATGGACGCGCTCCCCGTCGAGGAGAAGACCGGGCTGCCCTACGCCAGCACCCTGCGCACCACGGACGCCGACGGGACCGAGGTCCCCGTCATGCACGCCTGCGGCCACGACGCCCACACCGCCTGCCTGGTCGGCGCCGCCGACCTCCTCTCGGAGACCCGCGAGGAATGGTCCGGCACCGTGATGATCGTCGCCCAGCCCGGCGAGGAGACCCTCGACGGCGCCCAGAAGATGCTCGCCGACGGGCTCTTCGAGCGCTTCGGCCGCCCCGACGTCGTCCTGGGCCAGCACCTGGGCCCCCAGCCCGCCGGGCTCATCTCCCACCGCGCCGGGGTCATCCTCGGCTCCTCGGCCTCCTACCGGATCCGCGTGTACGGCGAGGGCGGCCACGCCTCCCAGCCGCACACCGCCGTCGACCCGGTGCTTATCGCCGCCAACATCGTCACCCGCCTCCAGGGCGTGGTCTCCCGCGAGGTCAGCCCCAGCGAGATGGCCGTCCTCACCGTCGGCCGCATCCACGCCGGCACCAAGGCCAACATCATCCCCGACGAGGCCTACCTGGAGATCAACACCCGGGCGCTCAACGACGCGGTCGCCGGACGGCTGGAGCAGTCCATCGAGCGCATCGTCCGCGCCGAGGCCGCCGCCTCCGGGGCCGTCCGCGAACCCGAGATCGAACGCTTCCAGGGCGCCGGCGTCACCCGCAACGACCCCGAGACCGTGTCCGCGGTCGCCTCCGCCCACCGCGCCTACTTCGGCGACCAGTACGTCATCCACCTGCCCGACCCGTCCCCGTCCACCGAGGACTTCGGGTACTTCGGGCTGCCCGACGACCCGCGGCCCATCCCGTACGTGTTCTGGTTCGTCGGCGCCACCCCGCACGACGTGTGGGACGCCGCCCCCGGCGACACGCCCTACGAGAAGCTCGGCAACGTCCCCAGCAACCACTCGCCGTTCTTCGCGCCCGCCCGCGAGCCCGCCCTGCGGGCCGGGCTGGCCGCCCTCACCGTCGCCGCCCTGTCCTACCTGGGCAGCGACCGCGAGGGGGCGCCCGCCCCCGCGCCCTCCGGCGCGATGTTCCCCGGGCCCGCGCCCGACGACGTCCCGGTGCCGGTGCCCGCCACCGACGTGCGTCCGGCCCACGAGGAGCCCACGATCGACCCCCTCGGGCAGCCCTCCGGGCCCCAGCAGGCCGACGACTTCGGCAACGACGCCTACGACAGCGCGTTCCTGGCCTCCTCCTGGGACACGCCGCCCAAGAGCGCCGACTCCACCCACGACGCCGACATGGGCGCCGTGTTCAACTCCCAGGACGAGGAACTGCGCGAGGAGTGGCGCAGCGAGAAGGTCGAGGAGTCGACCCTCTCCGCGGACATGGCCGCGTTCCTCGACGAGGACGAGGAGCCGCGCCGGCCCCCCGCCGGACCGTCGTTCGGCGGGCCGCCGCCCCAGGGCAGCGCCCACCACGCGCCGCCCCCCGGGACGGACGAGGACCGCCCCGGTTCCGACCACCGCTACTGACCGGAGGTGGGGGTCCTCCCCCGCCGCTGGGGAGACCCCGCGACCGCCCGCGCACTGCGGCACCCGCGGGAGCTCCCGCTGCTGGCGATGTGCGTCGGAGTGACCCTGTTCGCCGTGGTGGGCGCGGTCAGCCGCGCCTACTCCGGCGACCCCAACGAGCCGCTGCTGCTGCTCAGCATCCCCGCGCTGGTGTACTTCGTGCGCGGCCAGCTGTACGCGCGCCAGCGGGTCAACGGGGTGCGGATCACCGAGGGGCAGTTCCCCGAGGTGCACCGGATGGTCGTCGAGGCCGCGCGGGCGTTCGGGATGCGGCGGGTGCCCGAGGCGTACGTGGTGCCCGGCAACGGGGTGCTCAACGCGTTCGCGTCCGGGCACGGGGCGCGGCGGTACGTGGCCATCAACAGCGACCTGTTCGAGGTGGGGGTGCGGCTGGGGGACCCCGACGCGCTGCGGTTCTTCATCGGGCACGAGGTCGGGCACATCGCCGCCGGGCACACGTCGTTCTGGCGGCACTTCGGGATCTCCGTCGCCAACGTGATCCCCGGGGTGGGGAGCACGCTGGGGCGGGCGCAGGAGTACACGGCGGACAACCACGCCTACGCGTTCTGCCCCGAGGGCGTGCAGGGGTTCCGGGTGATGGCCGCGGGCAAGTACCTGTATCGGGACGTGGACTTCCAGGACATCGCGGACCGGGCCCACACCGACGCGGGGTTCTTCGTGCTGCTGGTCAACCTCCTGTCCGGGCACCCCGTCAACACGTTCAGGTTCGCCGCCCTGGCCGACCGGAGCCGGCCGGGGCGGGTGTTCTGAGGCTCGCCGGGGTGCCCGGGCGCCCGGGTGCTTGGGTGTTCGGGCGCTCAGGCGTCGTCGCGCTGCCGGGGCAGCTTGGCCGCCACCTGCGGGGGCAGCGGCTCGTGGCGCAGGTAGCGGCGGGTGAACACACCCGTCCCGTGCGACAGCGAACGCAGCTCCACCGCGTAACGGGTGATCTCCAGCTCCGGGACCTCCGCCCGGATCACCGCCCGGCCGCCCGGGGCGGGCTCGGAGCCCACCACCCGGCCGCGGCGCGCCGACAGGTCGCTCATCACCGTGCCCAGCAGCTCGTCGTCGACCTCGACCTCCACCGAGTCCACCGGTTCCAGCATCGCCAGCTCCGCGGCGGCCGCCGCGTCCTTGAGCGCCAGCCGGGCCGCCTTCTGGAAGGCCATGTCGGAGGAGTCCACCGAGTGGGCCTTGCCGTCGTAGAGGGTCACCCGGATGTCCACCAGCGGATAGCCGGTGTCCACACCGTCGGCCATCTGGGCGCGCACGCCCTTCTCCACCGACGGGATGTACTGGCGCGGCACCACGCCGCCCACGATCCGGTCGACGAACTCCAGGCCCGAGCCCGACTCCAGCGGCTCCACCTTGATCCGGCAGATCCCGAACTCGCCGTGGCCGCCGCTCTGCTTGACGTTGCGGCCCATGCCCTCGGCAGGGCAGGAGAACGTGGTGCGCAGCGGGACGCGCACCTCGGAGGTGTCCACGCGCACCCCGTAGCGGTGCTCCAGCCGGGCCAGCGCCGCGTCCAGGTGCGCCTCGCCCAGGGTCCACAGCACCATCTGGTGGGTCTCCGGGTTCACCTCCACCCGCAGCGACGGGTCCTCGGCCACCAGCCGGGCCACCGAGTGCGACAGCTTGTCCTCGTCGGCGGAGGACGCCGCCGAGATCGCCACCGGCAGCAGCGGCTCCGGGAAGCGCCACGGCGCCACCCGCAGCGGGCGCTCCGGCGAGGAGAGCGTGTCACCGGTGCGGGCGTCCGGCAGCTTGGCCACCAGGCAGACGTCGCCCGCGCCCACCGCGCCCACCGGGTGGTTGTCCCGGCCCACCGGCACCGACAGGCCGCCCACCCGCTCGTCGCGGCCCGAGGTGTCCAGCTCGTCCGAACCGGTCAGCCCCGACGGGACGCCGTGGCCGTGCAGGTGCACCACCGAGTCCGGGGACAGGGTGCCCGAGAACACCCGGACCAGGCTGGTGCGGCCCACGTACGGGTCGCTGGCCGTCGCCAGCACCTCCGCCACCAGCGGGCCGTCCGGGTCGCAGGACAGGCCGGGCACCGGCCGGGTCTGTAGGTCCACCACCTTCGGGAAGGGGCGGCGGGTCGGGTCGGGGCAGGAGACCGGGAGCTCGCGCAGGAGTTCGCGCACGCCCACACCGGTGGTGGTGCCGATCGCCAGCACCGGGTGGAAGCCGCCCGCCGCCACCGCCTTCTGGAGGTCGGCGATGAGCAGGTCCGGATCCAGCGCGCCGCCCTCCATGTAGCGCTCCATGAGGACCTCGTCCTCGCTCTCGGTGATGACCTCCTCCACGAGGGTCTCCCGCAGCGCCGCGGCCCGGTCGCTCAGGTTCTCCGGCGGGACGTGCCCCTCGGCCGAGTCGTAGTCGTGGTAGCGCTCCGAGACCAGGCCCCACAGGCCGACCAGCCGCCGGTCCTCCCCGGAGCGCTCGAAGGCCGGCAGGTAGGCGGCGTGCACGCCGTCGCCGAACGCCTCGCGGCACTGGGCGACCACGTCCTCGAAGTCGGCGCGCGGGTGGTCCACCTTGGTGACCGCCACCGCGCGCGGCATGCCCACCGCGGCGCACTCCTCCCACAGCACCCGGGTGCGGCCGTCGACGCCCTCCAGGGCGGAGACGACGAACAGGGCGGCGTCGGCGCCGCGCAGCCCGGCGCGCATGGCGCCGATGAAGTCGGCGTAGCCGGGGGTGTCCAGGAGGTTCACCTTGACGTCGCCGACCATGACCGGGTTGACGGTCAGGTGCACCGAGCGCTTCTGGCGGATCTCGACCTCGTCACGATCGCTGACTGTCGTGCCCTCCTCCACGCTGCCGGGCCGGTGGATCGTCCCGGCAGCCGAGAGGAGGGCCTCGACCAGGCTCGTCTTTCCGGCGCCGGTCGGTCCGACCAGCGCGATGTTGCGGATGTGCGCGGGCCCTGCGGCCCTCGGTACGTCTACGGCTCGATCGACCATCCCCACTGCCCTGCCCTTCGGGATCCGTACGGGGCCGGCTGGTCACCGACCTCGGTGTGACCTGTGACACTCTCTACGGTCGCCGCTGTCCGGGATAACCACAAGAGGACGATGTCCGGCATGTGCTCTATGACTCGTTTCGGACCCCTACTATTGCCCCGTGCCATGGTCCGAGACACTTCCTCAGTTCAGCCTCGCGGGGACCCTGCTGACGGTCCTGCTGCTCTTCTTCGCGGCGTTCGGCGAGCCCTTCCTCGGCAGGCGGACCTTCGCCTGGCTGTCGCGCCGCCGTGACACGGACGTGAACGCCCTGGTCAGGGTGCACGCCGTGACCATGGGCGTGCACGCGCTGTGGGGCGTGCTGGCGGTGGTCGTCCTGTTCACCTCACCGAACCTGCGCGCCGCCGACCTCGGGTTCCGGCTGCCGCACGCCCTGGGACCGGTCATCGGCGGCGCCCTGGGCGGCGCGATCGCCCTCGCGGCGCTCTGGGTGCTGGTCAACGGGCTGCCGCCCTGGCTCAAGGACCGCCTGCCCCAGCGCGCGCCCAAGGCGCGCAAGCGCGGCGGCGGTGGCCGCCGCGCGGCCACGGACCGGCCGGTGTCCCTGCCCGAACCCGAGCGCGACCGCTGGCTGCTCATCCCCTACACCCGCAACGAGCGCCTGGCCGCCGTCGGCGCCGCGATCACGGGCGGCCTGTGCGCGGAACTGCTCTACCGGGGGCTGGTCATCGTCCTGCTGGCGAGCATGGGCGTGCCGCTGTGGATGGGCGCGGTGCTCTCCGTGCTGCTCTTCGCCGTGGCCTACCTGTACCAGGGCTGGTGGGGGCTGGTCAGCGCCGGTGCCTCCGGCACCCTCTTCGTGGTCCTGTACCTGGGCACGGGCAGCCTCTGGGTGCCCATCCTGGTCCACGTGGCGCTGAACCTGCGCTCCCTGGCCTTCCCCCCGGCCGAACTCCGCGAGGAGTCGTACGCCTACGACGACGATTTCGGCCCGGACGACCCCCAACCCCCCACCGCCGAAACCCCCGCCGAAGGCACCCCCGCCCTCGGCGCCGCCACTTCGGGCCCCGGCACCGGACCCCACCCTGCCGCCCCGGCCTGGGGCACGCCTGCCACAGGGACGCCTTCGTTCGGCGGCAGCGATGCGGCGAGCGGTCCCCAACCCACCGCTCCGGCCTGGGGTACCCCGGCCGAAGGGACCCCCGCTCTCGGCGGGACGCAGTTCCAGCCCGGTGCCCATGGTGCCGGTGGCGCGCCAGGCGCGGGCACCGGCTCGCCGTCGGCCGCGCCCGCCTGGGGAACCCCGGCCGGGGGCACACCCACGTTCGGTACCGACGCTCCGAGACCCGGCGACGCAGCGGGCGGCGGCAGCGGTCCCCAGCCTGCCGCCCCGTCCTGGGGCACGCCTACCGCAGGGACGCCTTCCTTCGGCGGCGATGCGGCGGGCGGGGACAGCGGTCCCAAGCCCACCGCTCCGGCCTGGGGCACCCCGGCCGAAGGCACCCCCGCTCTCGGAGGGACGCAGTTCCAGCCCGGTGCCCATGGCGCTGATGTGCCGGGTGTTGGCCCGGCTCGGGGGACGCCTGCCGCGGGTTCGCCTGCGTTCGGCGGCGCCCATGCGGCTGGCCCCGGCGGCGGTCATCGCCCGGATGCGCCTGCATGGGGCGCGGGCTCCCACAGCGGCCCGCAGCCCACCGCTCCGGCTTGGGGCACCCCGGCCGAGGGTTCACCCGCTCTCGGGGGTGCTGATGCCTTGGGTCCCGGCGGCGGCCGTCGGCCGGATGCGCCTGCGTGGGGTACCGGCTCCTACAGCGGCCCGCAGACCTCTGGACCTGGTGCCGGTGTGGCGGGCGGCGACAGTGGTCCCCAGCCTGGAGCGCCCGCCTGGGGCACCCCGGACGGTGGCTCGCCCGCCTCCGGCGGGACACAGTTCCAAGCGGGTGCTCATGGTGCCGGTGCGCCGGGTGTTGGTCCGGCTCGGGGGACGCCTGCCGCGGGTTCGCCCGCGTTCGGCGGCGCCCATGCGGCTGGTCCCGGCGGCGGTTACCGGGCGGATGCGCCTGCGTGGGGTACCGACTCCTACAGCGGCCCGCAGTCGTCCGCCTCCGGTGCAGGCGTAGCGGACAGCGGCAGTGGCCCCCAGCCCACCGCTCCGGCTTGGGGCACCCCGGCCGCGGGCTCGCCCTCGTTCGGTGGCGCCCATGCGGCGGGTCCCGGCGGCGGCCATCGCCCGGATACGCCTGCGTGGGGCGCGGGCTCCCACAGCGGCCCACAATCCGGCGCGCCTGCCTGGGGTACTCCTGCTGGAGGTTCGCCTGCGTTCGGCGGCGATGCGGCGGGCGGCGGCAGCGGTCCCCAGCCTGGCGCGCCCGCCTGGGGCACCCCGGCCGAGGGGGCGCCTTCGTTCGGCGGGACGGAGTACCGGCCTGGTGCCCATGGTGCCGGTGGGGCGCCGGGGGCGGGCACCGGCTCGCCGTCGGCTGCACGCGGCCGGGGTACGCCCGCCGATGGCACACCTTCGTTCGGTGGCGCCGATGCCGCGGGCCCAGGCGGCGGTCACCGGTCGGACGCGCCTGTGTGGGACGCCGACCCGCAAGGCGGCACGTCGTCTTGGGGTGCCCCGGCCGAGGGGGCGTCCGGGTTCGGCGGCGCCCCGTACACGGGCGGGACGGAGTACCGGCCTGGTGGCTATGGTGCGGATGTGACCGGCGGAGGCCCGCAGCCCGGTGCCTCCGGGTGGGGCACGCCCGCCGACGGTTCGCCCGCGTTCGGCGGCGACTTCCTCGGCGGGGACGCCGCCGAGGAGCGCGAAGGCGAGGGCCGTCGGCTCTACCCCGATGAGTGGATCGACCGGCGCTTCGGCGAACACTGACCCTTCCGATCGGGCCCGCCCGTGCGCCGCTGATGCGGTGACGGGCGGGCCCATCCCTTTCCGGCGACCGGGGTGGATCGCCCCGGCACTCGGCTGGTGAGCCGTGGATACGGTGGGGGTGGGTGGCGGCCGCCTGTGATTCGGCGTGTGGGCGTTCGCCAAACGGTGGCGGTGGGCCGCCGCGGCCGGGCGCCGGTCTCGGGGTTTGTGTCTGATGGGCCCGGTATGTCCGGGGGCGTGTCGGGGTCGGGTGCGCGGGCGGGTGGCGGCCGGTGGTTCGGCGTATGAGCGTTCGCCAAGGGCGGGCGGCGCATTGCCCGGGGGTGTGCCCGTGCCCGATGAGAACCGTTCCGGGACGCTGGGTGGGGCGGCTGCCGGGGTTCGGCGTGTGGGCGTTCGCCGGGGGCAGGTGGCGGGCCGTCTGTGTTCGGTGGTGATCGGTGCCTGGCTGCGCCCGGATGGGCTGCCGACCGCCGATCGGCGCGTTACCTGGGGGAGCGGCCGCGCGCGATGGGAACCGCGCCGGTGCGCACGGGTGGGGCGGCCGCCGGGGTTCGGCGTGTGGGCGTTCGCCGAGGGCGGGCGGCGGGGAGTTCCGGGTTCGGGGGTCGTGTCCGACACACCCGGTGCGGGTTTTCCGATCCGGACGGATCGGGCACGATGGAAGTGTGTCCGATGCCATTGACCACCCGCAGCTGACCTCTCACCGCTACTGGCTCACCACCGCCGACGGTGTCGGCATCGACTCCGTGCTGCTGCGCGGCGCCCCCGGCCGCACCGCGGTCGTGGTGCTGGCCAACGGCTTCACCGGCAGCTACCGCAGCCCCCACACCCGGGCGATCGCCGAGGCGTTCAGCTCGATCGCGGACGTCATGACCTTCGACTTCCGCGGCCACCACGGTTCCGGCGGCCACAGCACCGTCGGCAACGCCGAGATCCACGACCTGGAGGCCGTCGTCTCCCACCTGCGGGAACTCGGCTACACCTCCATCGCCACGGTCGGCTTCTCCATGGGCGCCGCCGTCGTCGTGCGCCACGCCGCGGTCTACAAGGGCGTCGCCGCCGCGGTCTCCGTCAGCGCCCCGAGCCGCTGGTACTACCGCGGCACCCGCCGGATGCGGCTGATCCACCTGGGCGTGGGCCGCACCATGGGCCGCTTCTTCCTGCGCAGCTTCCGCAAGGTCCGGGTCGCGGACCGCGGCTGGGACACCCGCCCCGCCGAACCCCGCGAGATCGCCGGGGAGGTCGCTCCCACCCCGCTGCTGGTCGTCCACGGCGAGGCCGACACCTACTTCCCGACCTCCCACGCCACCGCCATCCACGAGGCCGCCGCCGAGCCCAAGGAGCTGTGGCTCGTCCCCGGCATGGGGCACGCCGAGCCGGCCGTCTCCCCGGCGCTGGCGCTCCGGCTGCGCGCCTGGCTGCGGGACCGGCTCATGGACTAAAAAGGGAGGATGATCCCCTCTTCTCCTCCCGCCGACCCGGCCCTGGGCCTCCGGGGCCGCGGCTTCGCCCTGCTCATCGCCGCCACCGCCATCGGACTGTGCGGCTTCGCCGCCGTCCTGCCCCTGGTGCCGCTGTGGGCGGTCCGGGGCGGGGCGGGGGAGTTCGGTGCCGGGACCACCACCGCGGCGTTCATGCTCACCACCGTCCTCACCCAGCTGGCCATGCCGCGGATGCTCGAACGCGGCGGCTACCGCTGGGCCTTCCCCATCGGCTCCCTCATCATGGGCCTGCCCACCCCGCTGTTCGCCCTGAGCACCGACCTGGCCCCCCTCATCGCGATCTCCGCGGTCCGCGGGGTGGGGTTCGGCATGGTCAGCGTCGCCGGGACGGCGCTGGCCGCCCGGCTGGTCCCGCCCGAGCAGGTGGGCCGCGCCACCGGCTACTACGGCCTGGCGGTGGGCCTGCCGCAGGTCGTCATCCTGCCGGGCGGCGTCGCCCTGGCGCTCGACCTGGGCTTCGACACGGCGTTCTGGCTCACCGGCCTGTGCTCCCTGGTCGGCGCCGCCCTGTCGGCGGGCATCTGGTTCGCCGACGGCGGCCGCAACCGCCCGCTGCTGCGCTCGGCCCCCCGCACCGCCCCGGGCACCGAACGCGGCGCCTCCCTGGCCGCCCCGCTCGTGATCATGCTCCTGACCGCCTCGTCGGCCGGCGCCGTCGTCACCTTCGTCGCGGTGCCCCTGGCCGACACCCCCTGGCTGGTGGGCGCGTCCCTGGCCGCCTACGCGGCGCTGGTGGTGCTCGGCCGGTGGAGCGCCGGGTTCTCCTACGACCGCCACGGCCGCCCCCTGCTGTTGCTGCCCGGCATGGCGGCCGCGGTCTGCGGCGCCGCCCTGATCGCGGTGGGCCTGTGGGGTTCGCCCCTGTGGGTCCTGGCCGGCGCCGCCCTGTTCGGCCTGGGGTTCGGCGCGGTCCAGAACGAAACGGTCACCCTCATGCTGAACCGCGCCGGCCCGACCGGTCAGGGTCGGGCCAGCGCGGTGTGGAACATCGGCTACGACGCCGGTGCCGGGGCCGGTGCGATGGCGCTGGGACTGCTCATCCAGACGCTGGGCTATGGCCCCGCCTTCGCGGCGCTGGCCGTGGCCCTGCTGGCCGTCCTGCCCCTGGCACGGGTCAGTAGGAGGTGATGTGCACGTGGTCGTAGTGGTTCTGGGTGACGCTGCCCCGGTCGTTCATGAACCGCCAGGAGCGGTTGGCCGAGTGCCAGATCTGCTGCTCCCAGATCACGTACTCCACGCCGAGCCGGTCGGCGTTGTTGATCGCGTAGTCGGCGATCCGCTGCCCCCAGGCCTTGTTGTCCGCCGAGGGGTGGGTGCCGTAGCTGACCATGAAGTCGCAGGCCCGCCCCTCGCCGTGGTCGTCGGCGCTGCTGCGCCAGCAGCTCACCGGCTGCGGAACGCCGACGTTGCGGATGATCTCGTCGCGGATCGCGGCCATGCGCGGGGTGGTCTGCGCCCAGCCGCTGCCGACGGCGCTGTCCGGGATGCCGCCGGTGCCACCGCCACCGCCGCCCGCGGGCGGGTCGGGGACCTGTGACTCCTCGTACTCCTCGATCTTGGCCGCGACCTCGTCCTTCTTCTCTTCGAGCTCGTCGATGAGGTCCTCGGCGTCCTTGAGCTCGCCTTCGAGCTCGTCGCGGACCTCCTGGGCCTCGTCGCGGGTATCGATCAGGCCGGAGATCTGCTCGGCCTGGCTCTCGCCGAGGTAGGTGAGGGTGGCGGCGTCCCCGTACAGGTCCTCGGGTTCGCTGGAGAAGATCACGGAGAACGCGGGGTCGAAGCCGTTGCTGCTGGTCTTGTACTGGGTGGCGACGATGGCCGACACCCCCTCGCGCGAGCCTTCGAGCCGTTCCTCGATCTCCTTGAGGTCCTTCTCGGCCTTCTCGACGCGCTCTTTGATCTCGGTGAACTGCAGCAGCTCACCCTGGTAGGTCTCTTCGAGCTCGTCGGCGCGCCGCTCCAGCTCCTCGATGTCCACCTCGTCGTCGTCCGGCTCCGCGAGGGCCGTTCCGGGCAGGGCGACGGCGAGGGCGGCGACGGCGGCCGCCAGCGAAAGCGCGGCGCGCCTACCGCGCCGTGAACGGGGCGTGGGTGTCATGTCTGCTCCGAGAGAGGGTCAGGGGGCATCCGGCCGGGGGCACCGTGGCGGAGGATGCTCAGCCGACCCTATGAGATCGTGGCGTTACATGCCTAGTGCGTGGACTCACGGGACTGTGGGGGTGTGTGCGCGGGGATGTGTCCGAACATACCCGTACCGGAGGACCGGAGTGACCCTTTTGCGCCCGGTTCAGCCGATCCCGCCGAAGGCACTGGGCAGGGGACCTGCGGGCTTGGGCTCCTCCTGCGGCATGAACCAGTCCGACCGCCGGATGTCGCGCAGCGCCTTCTTGCGCAGCTCGGGGTTGAGCCGGTCGATGTACAGGACCCCGTCCAGGTGCTGGGTCTCGTGCTGGAGGGCGCGCGCCATGAGGCCTTCGCCGGAGACGGTGACCGGCTCGTTGCGCAGGTCCACCCCGGTGACCGTGGCGCGCATGGCCCGCTGCGTGGGGTACCAGAGCCGGGGGATGGACAGGCAGCCCTCCTCGCCGTCCTGGGTCTCCTCGGAGAGGTCGGCCAGCTCGGGGTTGATGACGTAGCCGATGCGCCCCTCGACGTTGTAGCTGAACACCCGCAGGCCCACCCCGATCTGGGTGGCGGCCACCCCGGCGCGGCCGGGGGCGTCGACGGTGTCCAGAAGATCCTTGACCAGGGCCTCGGTGTGCCGGTCGAACTTGGTGACGGGCGTGGTCGGGGTGACGAGGACGGGGTCGCCGAAGCGGACGATGGGGCGCAGGGTCATGCCCACAGGGTAGTCGCTGTGCCACGCGGCCGTTCCGGGCACCCGGGGGGTACCGGGAGGGTGCCCCGCGGGTGTCTCAGGCGGCGGCCAGGCCGGGGCGCAGGGCGTCGTCGAGGACCATCTCGATGTAGTCCAGGGCGGCCCGCCGGCGGGCCAGGGCGCTCTCGTACAGGGAGGGGGCACCGCCGCCGCGGCGGACGCGCAGGCACTCGTTGACGATGCGCTGCCACCGCTCGGGGAAGGCGTGCAGGGCGTAGGCGCCGGCGCTGGACTTGGAGGTGATCTCGCCGGTCTTGAGGGTGAAGTGCAGGCGGCTGACGCTGAGCACGCTCCAGGAGGGGGCCAGCGATCCCAGGACGGCGAGGCCGCGGGGGGTGACCAGCCGTCCGGCCTTCTCGCGCCAGCGGCGCCACTGCTCGTCGAGGGAGCCCAGCGACCAGGTGCGCAGGCTCTCGCGCTCGTCCCACACGTCGAGTTCGAGCGGGTGGGGGCCGCGCACGGTGACGCCGTGCCGGGCCAGGACGTGCCAGGTGACCGGGTTAACGTCGGCGGCGGCCCGGTCGCGGAACCGGCCGCCGATGACGGAGGCGACGGGGCCGCAGGCGGCGGGGTCGCGGGTCAGGTCGTCCCAGGTCACGTGGATGCCGTTGAACTGGGGGCGGGGGATGTCGGCGCGGGTGCGGGCGTGCGCCTGGCGGAGCAGGTCGCCCTCCTGCCGGTCGGGGCGCCGGGAGGTGACGATGACGAAGTCGACGTCGCTGGTGTGCGGGCGGAAGTCTCCCAGGGCCACCGAGCCGGTCAGGTAGAGGCCTTCGACCAGGCCGGGAGAGGTCCGGTCGGCGTGGTCGAGGAAGGTCTGCGCGAGTGTCCGTACCCGAGGGTGGACGGCCATGCTCACTCCAGTCTGGACGGTGCGGTGCTTCGGTGGGACACGCTGTCCGCCGGTGTGCCCGCCGGGGTGAGGGAGGCCCCTGGGCCTGCGGTGACATCCGTGTTCCACTTCCCAGTGTGGGTCTCCCTTCGGACCGATGGCAAGTGATGGCGCCGCACTCGCACCCTGCCCCCACGGGGTGAGTGGTGCGCGGTCCAGGGTGGAAGAGGGGGTTCTGCACCCTTGACAGGAGCACCCCCGGCATGCAAGGGGATGTTCGGACAAAGGGCCTCCCGCGGTCGCTCTCCGGGCGTTCGCTGACGAAACGGGACCCGGTGCCATTTTGGGTGTCATATCAGGCCGTGTCGGCGCGCACATTCTGCGGCACGTGCATCCGCACGATGCAAATGCATGGGAATTCCTTTGCCGCGAATTTCTCCAGAGAACTTCACGGTAAATTCCCACGTTCTCTCGGATGGTCCGGGGCAGGGTGGCGTCCGTCATGTTCTACCGATCGGTAACCCCGGCGGGCCCTCGGATTCCGCGAAGTTCGCCCAGGTGATGGCCTGAGTATACGCGAGATGCCCGAAAAGCGCCGGAGCGGCAGCGGTTCCGGTGAGGTGTAGACCACTGCGCGAACAAGTGGACAGGCCCCGGTTTTTCAGCGATTGTTATGGTTCACCAAGAGATGCTCTGGTGATAACCATCACAGCCATTGTCCGCTGTTTTCCTGTGCGTAACACGGGGCCACTCCCCTGAAACTGTGCCCCTTTACCCTCGCAGAGAACGGCAGCGATCCGAGATCCGAAAATGACGATGAAGGAGCCGCGCATGGTCCCGACGATGGTCCTCGTAGCAGATGACTCGCGTGACGCCCAGCGCCGGGAGGCCCTGTACGGCCTGGCCGAAGCGGTGGCCGGCCGGGGGGAGGCGCCCGTCGCGGGCGCCTTCGGCAGCCCCGACGAGGTGGCCGCCACGCTGCGTTCCGTCCGCGGCCCCAAGGTGGTCGTCCCGGCGTTCGTCGCCGGAGGGGACGTCGCCAGCGCACACCTGCTCTCCCGCCTCGCCCTCGGCGGGATGCCCGACGCCTGCCACACCCCGCCCCTGGGCGCGGTGCCCTCCATCGTCGCCGACCTGGCCGCCCGCCTGGCCGACTCCGGATGGGGGAACAGGGACGGCGTCGTCCTGGCCGCCGACGGCACCACCGGCACCGAGGAGCGCCAGGTCGTGATGGACGTGGCCCGCATGCTCAGCCGCCGCCTGGGGTCCCCGGTGCAGGTCGGCTACCTGCGCACCTGGGCGCCCTCGGTGTTCGACGCGGTCGACCGGCTGCGCCGGGACGGCCACGAGAACGTGGCGGTCGCCGCCTGGAGACTCGTGGACGGACCCGACTTCGACCTCCTGCGGGGACTCGACGTCACCGCCATCACCGCGCCGCTGTGGCCGTCGGAACTGGTCGTCGACACCCTGCTGGCCCAGCACCGGGCGGCCAAGGGACGGCTCGTGTGAGGTGCCCGGAACGACCGCGCGCACCTCACCCGGGGTGACATGATGAACCCCGAGGGTGGCGACGCCGGGTGCGGCGCGCGCACGTCCCCGATCCGGGACGGCCGCGGGCCGTTACCCCCAGGACCGGTCTGGGTATGGGCCTCTAGGGCGGGAACTCCCCGCACCTGCACCCGCGGCCCCGTCCCGCGACCGCGCCCACGGTGCGCGCGACCGCCCGGACACGCCCCCGTCCCGGCCCCGCGGTCGGGACACGGGGGCACGCGGAACCCGGCGAACATCCCGGGCCCCGGACACGCACGCTCGCGCGTCGGCGGCTCGGCCCCGGCACACATCGACGTGAGCGGACCGAAGGTGGATGTATGAACGACGTCACGACGCAGTTCGTCGACGACCGGCAGCGCCGTCGTCTGGAACGGCGCTTCGGCGTCCACGTCGGTGACTGGCTGGCCGAACTGCCCGCCGTCGTCGACAAACTCGCCGCCGAGTGGGGGCTCACCGTCGAGGGCCCGGCGCCCCACGGCCGCACCTCGGTGGTCCTGCACGTCCTGGACGCCGACGGGCGCAAGGGCGTGGTGAAGCTCTCCCCGGACAGCGGACTGGCGGTCGCCGAGGCCGGGCTGCTGCGGCTGTGGGAGTCCACCGGGAGGGTGCCGCGGGTCTGGGGGCTGCACCCGCGCCACGGCGCGGTGTTCATGGAACGCGTGGAGGGCGACACCATCGCGGCCAAGGGCGAGGTCCCGGCGATGGAGACCGTCGGGGCGCTCATCGCCGACCTGCACGCGGTCGAGGTGTCCCGCTCGCAGCGCCAGGAGCTGCCGCCGCTCACCTCCCGGGTGCAGTTCGTCTTCGACGTGTCGGAGCGCGAACGCACCGAGGGCCCGGCCGCCGAGGTCGTCCCGGCCCCGGTCATGCACCGCGCGCGTGCCCTGGCCCGCGACCTCGCCAACGGCCGCGAGGGCGGCGTCCCCCTGCACGGCGACCTCCACCCCGGCAACGTCATCGACGGGGGAGAGCGCGGTCTGGTCGCCCTGGACCCGCGCGGCTGCCTGGGCGACGGAGCCGTGGACGCGGTGGACTGGGCGATGTGGAAGGCCGGCGACCGCGACGAGGTGGAGCGCCGGGTGTCCGTGCTGTCCCGGGTGATGGACGTGGACGCCGAGCGCATGATGCTCTGGGTGCGCGCCTTCGCACCCTGCCTGGCCGTCTCCAAGGTCAACCGGGGCCACGTCGGCGCCGGCGAGTTCGACCTGCTCATGGACCTGGCCGCGGGGGACCCCACCCCCACTCCCGCCCGCTGACCGCCGGACCCGCGGCCCGCCGGGCCTCCGGACCGCCGTGCACCCCGGCCGACCACGCCTACCCGGCCCCGCCCGGCCGGGGTCAGCTCGTGTTCTCGAACCGGTACCCCCGGCCCGCCTCCGTGATGAGGTACCGGGGCCGTCCCGGGTCGGGCTCCAGCTTGCGCCGCAGCTGCGCCATGTACACCCGCAGGTAGTTCGTCTCGCTCTGGTAGGCGGGCCCCCACACGTCGTGCAGCAGGCGGCGCTGGCTCACCAGCTGCCCGGCGTTGCGGGCCAGGATCTCCAGGATGTGCCACTCGGTGGGGGTGAGCCGCACCTCCTCGCCGTCGCGCACCACCCGCTTGGCGCCCAGGTCCACGCTGAAGGAGTCGGTGCGCACCACCGGCGCCTCCTCCGCGCGCACCGACCGCCGCTCGGCCGCCCGCATCCGGGCCAGCAGCTCGTCCATCCCGAACGGCTTGGTCACGTAGTCGTCGGCGCCCGAGTCCAGGCAGCGCACCTTCTCCCCGGCCGAGTGCCGCGCCGACAGCACGATGATCGGCACCTGCGACCAGCCGCGCAGCCGCCGGATGACCTCCAGGCCCTCCATGTCGGGCAGCCCCAGGTCGAGCAGGACCACGTCCGGGTTGTGGTCGGCGGCCAGCCGCAGCGCGCAGGCGCCGTCGGCGGCGGTGTCCACGTCGTGCCCGCGCGCCCGCAGGTTGATCGTCATGGCCCGGATGATCTGGATGTCGTCGTCAACGACCAGGACCCGCATCGGCCCCCCTCGCGCTCTCGTCGTCCGTGCCGTCGGTGCCGGTCGCGGCGTCGTCGCCCGGCCGTACCGCCTTCAGGGTGAACACCATCGTCAGCCCGCCGCCGGGGGTGTCCTCGGGGGCGAGGGTCCCGTGCATCGCCTCAACGAAACCACGGGCGACCGCCAGCCCCAGCCCCACCCCCGTGCCCTGGGGGGCGTCGCCCAGCCGCTGGAACGCCTCGAACATCCGCTGCTTGCCCTCGTCGGAGACGCCGGGCCCGCGGTCCACCACCCGCAGCTGCACGCCGTCCCCGTGGGCGCTGGCCGCCACCAGCACCGGGGTGCGCGGGTCGGGGTTGTGGCGCACCGCGTTCGCGACCACGTTGGCGACCGCCCGCTCCAGCAGCCCGGCGTCGGCCACCACCCGGGGCAGGCCGTCGGGGACGTCGACGGTGACCGCCTCGTGCGGCAGCCCCAGCAGCGTGATCGGGACGACCTCCTCCAGGCCCACCGGCCCCAGCTTGGGGCGCACGCTGTCGGTGTGCACCCGGCTCATGTCGAGCAGGTTGTCGATGAGCCGGTTGAGCCGGTCGGTGGACTCCTCCACGGTCTCCAGCAGCGCCTCCCGGTCCTCCTCGGCCAGCGTGATGTCGGTCGCCCGCAGGCTCGACAGGCTCGCCTTGATCGAGGTCAGCGGGGTGCGCAGGTCGTGCGAGACCGCGGCCAGCAGGGCGGTGCGGATCCTGTTGCCCGCCGCCTGGCGCCGGGCCTCGGCCGCGTCCCACTCCAGCCGCTGGTGCTCCAGGGCGATCCCGATGTGCGCCGCGAACGCCCGCAGCACCCCCCGGTCGGCGGCGGGCAGCACCCGACCGCGCAGCGCCAGCGCCAGGGTGTCGGAGATCGACACCAGCACGTCCGCCTCCTCGGGGGAGTCGGCGGCCGGGGAGCCGACGCTGTGCACCGGCCGCCACCGTTCGCCGTCCAGCGGCCCGCCCTCGTCCTCGCCCCCGTCCTCGGGCGAGGTGTCCACCCGCTCCAGCAGGGTCGCCGACCGCTGCCCGAACGTCTCCCGGATGCGCCGCAGCAGCGCGTGCAGGGGTTCGTTGCCGGACAGCACGCTGCCGGCCAGCAGGGTCACCGCGTCGGCCTCGGCCCGGGCCCGCACCGCCTGCGCGGACCGGCGGGCGGCCATCTCCACGACGATCGCCACCAGCGTTCCGACCAGGGTGAACGCCACCAGCGCCAGCATGTTGTCCACCGACACCGAGGGCCGCCCGTGCAGCGGCGACAGCAGGGCGGTGAGCAGGATCGCGCTCCACAGCGCCGACACCAGCGCCGGGCGCAGGCCGCCGACCGCCGCCGTGGACACGGTGATGAGGAGCAGCAGCATCGCGTCGGAGGCCGGGCCGCTGTCGGTGAACGGCGGCAGCGCCAGCACCAGGGACATCAGCGTGGGCGCCAGCAGGGCCAGCGACCAGCCCGCCAGCCTGCGGTGCTCGCCCAGCCCCCGCCCCGGCGGCGGCAGCGGCCAGCGCCCGCTGCCCACCTCCTCGTGCGTGACGATGTGCACGTCGATGTCGCCGGACTCGCGGGCGACGATCGCGCCCACCCCCGGCCCGAACACGTACTGCCAGGCGCGCCGCCGCGACGAGCCCAGCACGATCTGGGTGGCGTGCACCCCGCGGGCGAACTCCAGCAGCCCCGTCGGCACGTCGTTGGCGACCACCTGGTGGTAGGTGCCGCCCAGTTCCGCGAGCAGCCGCCGCTGCCGCAGCAGGTCGTCGCCGGGCGCCCGGGAGATCCCCTGCGGGGGGACCACGTGCACGGCCAGCAGGTGGCTGGGCTGGGGGTGGCCGCCGCGGGAGCGGGCCGCCACCCGGGCCGCCCGGCGGATCAGGGTCTCGCCCTCGGGCCCGCCGGTCAGCGCGACCACGACCCGTTCGCGCGCCTCCCAGGTGCGGCGGATCTCGTGCTCGCCCCGGTACCGGGCCAGCCCCGCCTCCACCTGGTCGGCGGTCCACAGCAGCGCCAGCTCGCGCAGCGCGGCCAGGTTGCCCTCGCGGTAGTAGTCGGCCAACGCGGCGTCCACCCGCTCGGCCGGGTGGATGTCGCCGTGCGCCATCCGGCGGCGCAGTTCCTGGGGGGTGACGTCGACCAGCTCGACCTCGGCGGCCCGGCGCACCACGTGGTCGGGGACGGTGCGGTCGGGGCGGACGCCGGTGATCTGGTGGACGACGTCGTTGAGCGACTCCAGGTGGTGGATGCCCACGGTGGACAGCACGTCGATGCCCGCCTCCAGCAGCTCCTCGACGTCCTGCCAGCGGGTCGGGTTGGGGGAGCCGGGCGGGTTGGGCCGCGCCAGATCGTCCACCACCGCCAGCCGGGGTGTGCGGGATATCACAGCGGCGGTGTCGACCGACCCCGAGGGGTGGAGCGGCACCGACTCCAGCCGGGAGAGCAGCTCGGACGTGCGCTCCCGCCGCTGCGTGTCGACCGCCGTGACCACCACGGGAACGCCGTCGGCGGCCCGGCGGCACGCCTCGGCCAGCGCGCCGTGCGTGGTGCCGACCCCGGGTGCCGAGCCCAGGTAGATACGGAGCTTTCCTCGTCCCACGGCATCCATTGTCGGGGCGCCGGAACGCTCCGTGGCCGGTATCGGCCGGAAAAGCGGGCCCCGCGGGGCCGGGGCGCGTGCGCGATCCGTGAAAACCTGTCACAGCGTTTCGCGCATCGCGCGGAACGCCGTGTCGTTCAAGGACGCGTCCCCGAGCGTCCGTCCCCCGGAAAACTCAGCGTTTTGGAGCTCCTCCCGATGTCGGTTCAGCCGCCCCACGGTTTCCCGGGCCCGAACCAGGGCCACCACCCCCAGCAGGGAGGACCGCAGGGTCCTCACGGCCACGGGCCCGTACCCCCGGGCTACCGGCAGGGGTACCCGCAGCAGCCCCCGCAGGGCGGGTACCCGCCGCCCGGCGCCCCCGGCGCCCCCGGATACCCGGGAGGGCCCGGCCACCCCGGTGGTCCGGGTCAGCCCGGCGGCCCCGGGTACCCCGGCGGCCCGCAGGGGCCCTTCCCGCCCGGCGCGCCCCAGGGCGGGTTCCCAGGGGCCCCGGCGCCCAGGCCCAGGCGGACCGGGCTGATCGTCGGCGGCGCGATCGGCGGCGTGCTGCTGCTCCTGGTCGGCGTGGGCACGGCCGTCGCCCTGAACGCGCCGCGGGAGTACGTCTCCTTCCCCGACTGCGACGAGGTCTTCGACGCGGCGGTCTTCGAGCGGGCCGCCCAGGTCACGGGTCTGGAGATCTCCGGCGGGTTCGAGGAGGACGACGGCGACGACCACGGCAGCCTCGGCTGCGATATCGCCCCGGACGACGACGACCTCATGCTGGGGTTCTCGATCGCGGTCGAGGCGTTCGACCCCCAGGGCGACGAGTGGGAGGAGAACGTCGACGACATCGAGGAGATGCTGACGGACGCCCGGGAACAGCTGGCCCAGGGCGAGCGCGGGGCGCTGACCATCGACGACGAGACGATCGAGGACGCCCTGTGGCGGACCAGCTCCGCCGGTGACACCGGCATCGTGATCGCGTTCGACGATGAGTCCTTGTACTTCTCGGCGGGTGTGGCCTCGAACGCGTTCCTCGTGGACAACCTGGGCGTGGCCGTCGTCTACTTGTTCGAGCCCGGGGCCGTGGAACTCGAAGACGCGGTGAACACGGTCCACTCGCTCGGCGACGAGGTCGAGAGGGCCCTGCGCCGCACGGGCGAGACCGCCTGAACCCGGCGCCCCCGGCGGGATGCGTTCCCGCCGGGGGCGGGTATCCCCTGGGGAGCGGCCCCGGCCGCTCCCGGCAACGACGACGCCCCCGGTGAGGAGGTGCGGCACGGGTCC
>NZ_JBJJBV010000080.1:0-24093 GCF_045446735.1 Nocardiopsis protaetiae | reverse complement strand
TCTTCTCCCCGAGGGTCGGTGCGGCCCCGGCCCGGGCGGGTCATCCGTGCTCTCCCCCCACGCGGGAGGAGCGGCCGGCGTAAGGCCCCGGCCCGGGTGGGTCATCCCCGCGAAGGGAAGCGGCTTCCCCCGCGGATCGGCGCGGCCTCGCCCGGGACCGATCGTCCACAGGCCCGGGACGTCTCGTCCACGGGGCCGGGTTATCCACAGGTTGCGGATCGGGCTTTCGCCGGCCGGGCGGATCGGCGATGGTCAAAGGGTGCCCCTCCCCCTGCCCCGGAGGCCCCATGGACGCCGTGCCCCTCATCGCCACCGCCGACACCGACCTGCTCGACGACCTGCTGCGGCTGTCGGCCGCGGCCTCGGTCCGGGTCAACACCGCCGACACCGTCGACCGCGCGCTGCTGTCCTGGCCGCGTTCGCCGCTGGTGGTGCTGGGCGCCGACCTCTACCCCGAACTGCGCGCCGGGGAGCGGCCACCGCACGCCCGGTTCGTCGTGGTGGACCGCGGCACCCACGGTCCCCGGTACGGCCCGGGTCCCGGGCGGCAGGGGCCGACGGGCGCGAGCACCGCCATGCTGCTGCCCCGCGACGAGGACCTGCTGACCGGGCTGATCGCCGCGAGCGGGCAGCCCGGGAGGCGGGCGCCGACCGTGGCCGTGATGGGCGGGCGCGGCGGGGCCGGGGCGAGCCTGCTCGCCGTCGCCCTGGCGCTGGCCGGGGCGCGGGGCGGGCACGGCACCGCGCTGCTGGACGCCGACCCGCTGGGGTGCGGCCCCGACATCCTGCTCGGGTGCGAGCGCGACCCGGTGGACGGTCGGCTCGGCTGGGACGACCTGGCGGACCGGCGCGGCCGGCTGCGCTGGTCGGACGTGGCGGCGCGGCTGCCCGGACCCGCCGGGATCTCGGTGCTCACCTGGGTGCACGGGCCGGACGCGCGCCGGGGCCCGCTGCCGGTGGCCGCCGCCCGGGCGATGCTGGATTCGGCGCGGCAGGGGTGCGACCTGGTCGTCGTCGACCTGCCGCGGTCGTTCGGGGCCGCGGTCACGGCGTTCCTCAACCGGTCCGACCTGGTGCTGCTGGTGGTGCCCGCGCAGGTGGCCGCCGTGGTGGCGGCGTCGGCGATGGTGCCGCGGCTGCGCGCGGAGTCCCGGGAGGTGCGCGCCGTGGTGCGGGGGGCGTCGGGCGGGCTGACCGCCGACGTGGTGGCCCGGGGGTTGGGGCTGGCGCTGGGGGCGGACCTGCCGCCGGAGCCGGGGCTGGAGCGGGCGCTGACCGCCGGGCTGCGGCCCGCGGACCATCCGCGTTCGCCGCTGGCCGGGTTCGCCGACCGGCTCGTCGCCGAACTGACGGGGGTGCCGCGGTGAGCGCGCTGACCGAGCGGGCGCTGCGGCGGCCGTCGGTGACCGGTTCCACCCTGCTGCGGGACGGTCCGTTGCGAGAAGGTCCGCCGCCGCGGCGCACCGGCGGCTCCGCCGGGTCCGACCTGGTGGAGGCGGTGCGCAACCGGCTGGTGGCCTCGGGGGTGGTGGTCAGCCCCGGCAACGTGGCGGCGGCGCTGCGGGCCGAGGGCGGGGTGCTGGGCGATGCCGAGGTGCTGTCGCTGACCCGGCGGCTGGCCGCGGACCTGGCCGGGGCCGGGCCGTTGGAAGAGCTGATGACCTCCGGGGTCACCGATGTGCTGGTCAACGGGCCGGACGAGGTGTGGGTGGACGACGGCGGCGGGCTGCGCCGGGTGGCGGTGCGGTTCGAGTCGGCGGAGGCGGTGCGGCGGCTGGCCCAGCGGCTCGCCGCACAGGCCGGGCGGCGGCTGGACGCGGCGGTCCCCTATGTGGACGCGCGCCTCCCCAACGGGGCCCGGCTGCACGCGGTGCTGCCGCCGATCTGCCCCACCGGGGCGTGCCTGTCACTGCGGATGCCACCGCGCCGGGTGTTCACCCTGGAGCGGCTGGTGGACTGCGGGACCCTCACCCCGCGCGGGGCGGCGCTGCTGCGGGCGGTGGTGGTCTCGCGGGCGGCGTTCCTGGTGAGCGGCGGCACGGGCACGGGCAAGACGACCCTGTTGTCGACGCTGCTGTCCCTGGTGGACCCGGGCGAGCGGATCGTGCTGGCCGAGGACTCCCCCGAGTTGCGACCCGACCATCCGCACGTGGTGCGCCTACAGACGCGCCCCGCCAACATCGAGGGCAGCGGCGAGGTGACCCTGGAGGTGCTGGTCCGCCAGGCGCTGCGGATGCGCCCGGACCGGCTGGTGGTGGGCGAGGCGCGAGGACCCGAGATCGTGTCCCTGCTGGGTGCGCTCAACACCGGCCACGAGGGCGGCGCGGGGACCCTCCACGCCAACGGCGCGGGGGACGTGCCGGCCCGGGTGGAGGCGCTGGGCTGCGCCGCCGGGATCGGACGGGAGGCCGTGCACAGCCAGCTGGCGGCCACCGGGGTGCTGGTGGTGCACCTGGTGCGGGACGCCGGTGCCCGGCGGCTGGCGGAGGTGCGGGTGCTGGACCACGACCGCCAGGGACTGGTGCACACGGTGCCAGCGGTGTCGTTCACCGCCGACGGCGCCCAGCGCGAGCACCCGGGGATCGACGCGCTCACCGCCCGCATCGGCGAGGGCTGGCGCCGGTGAACACACACAGGAGGGCGGCGGCCTCCGCCGGGCCGGTGCCCGAAGGCGGTGAGGCGGCCGACGCCATGGGGGAAACCCGGGTCCCTGGGGCGGAGGCATGGGTGGACAGGACATGTGAACGGCGAGGGTCCCTGGGGGCGGGGCGTGGTCGGACAGGCACGGGGGTCGTCACGTGATCGGGCTGTGGGTGTGCGCGGTAGGGCTGGTGCTGCTGGGGGCGCTGGTCGACGCCGGGACGGGGCGGATCGGGTGGGTGGTGCCGCGCGGGCCGACCCCGTGGAAAGCACTGGAACGCCTGCGGGCGGTGCGCCGGGAGGCGGCGCTGGGCCGGGAGAAACGGCGCGGGGTCATCACCCTGTGCCGGGTGCTGGCCGCCGAACTCAGGGCCGGGCGACCACCCGAGGACGCGCTGGGCGCGGCGCTCGCCGAGGCCGGGCCGGAGGTGGCGCGGGCGGTCGGTGACGGATTCGGCACCCGGGCCCCCGTCCGGGCCGCCGAAGCCGACCCGGACCTGCGCGCCCTCGCCTACCTGGCCGTGTGCTGGGAGGTGGCCTCGGACACCGGCGCCGGGCTGGCCGATGTGGTGGCCGCCCTCGCCGCCGAACTCACCGCCCAGGAAGAGGTGCGGGCCGAGATCGCGGCGCGCACCGGCGGCCCGAAGACCACGGCGATCGTGCTCGGTGCGCTCCCCGTGGTGGCGTTGCTCCTGTCGGCGGGTCTGGGCGGCTCGCCCCTGGTGTTCCTGTTCACCACCCCGCTGGGCCTGCTCTGCCTGATGCTCGGGGTGCTGCTGAACCTCACCGGCCTGTGGTGGATCTCCCGCCTGGTCCGCGCCGCCGTCGACCGTGGCGACTAGGCCGCGCCGTGGTGCCGCCCGCGACCGGCCGGGCGGCCGATCGGCCGGGCGGCCGCCGCGCGGGGTATCCGGCCCCGCCGTGGAACGCCGCCGGTCGACCGCATCCAGGTTCGTGCTCTGCGTTCCGGAGCGTGGTGTTCCAGGGCGTGGTGGCGGGCCACCTCTCGGCACAGGCGCCGGCCGAAGGCATCCACCGGCCGCCCCGGCCCGTGCTCTGCGGTCCACGTCGCCGCGGCGAGCGGTCCCTCTGCTGTAAGGCAGACCGAAAACGTTCACCGACCGCTCCGCGGGGACTTGTGCGGTGCGGGGGTGTCAGGGATTCAGGAGGGAGAACATGTTCACCGTCATCGCCGTGGTGTGCGGGGTTCTCGGGGTGTGGGTCGCGATGGGCGGCGGCCCTGGGGCGCGGTTGCGGCCTCCGAAGGCGCCGAGGGCGCCCGTCCCCGGCCGGGCGCTGGTGCTGTCGGCGGCCGCGGCGGGTGCGGTGGCGGTGGCCGGGGCCCTCTTCGGGCCGCTCGGCGCGGTGGTCGCCGCGGTCGCCGGCGCCGGGTGGTGGATGCGTGTCCGCAGGAGAGGCGACGAGGAGCGGATCGGGCTCACCGGAGACGTGCCGGTGGTGATCGGGCTCATCGCCGCCGGGATGCGGGCCGGGGCGCCGTTGGTGTCCTGCCTGGCGGCCGTGGCGCGGGCCGCCCCCGGCAGGCTCGGGGCGGAGCTGGCGTCGGTGGCCCATCGGCTGCGCCTGGGCGCCGACCCGGTGGCGGCCTGGGCGGAGTCGGCCGGCACGCTGCCGGAGCCACTGGTGGCGGCCGGGCGCGACCTGGCCCGTGCCGCCGACACCGGAGCCCCCGTGGCCGACCTGCTCGACCGGCACGTCGCGGACCTGCACCGGGAGCTGCGCTCCCAGGCGGCGGCGCGGGTCGAGCGCCTGGGTGTGCTCGTGGTGATGCCGCTGGCGCTGTGTTTTCTGCCGTCGTTCCTGCTGGTGGGGGTGGTCCCGATGGTGGTGGACCTGCTGTCACACGCGCTGGGAGGGTGACCCCCGGGTTCCCGCGACCGGGGATTACCGGTCGTGCGGACGGCGGTGCGGGAACACGGATCGCGGCCGGGTTCTCCGGGAGGCCGGTCTCAGGCCTCGTCCTCGCTCAGGCCGTCGATGATGTCGTCCAGGACCAGGGAGCGGTCGCGCAGGGGCATCAGCCGCAGCTCCTTGAGCGCGGACAGGGTGTTCACCAGCGTGCCGCGCGACCCCTCGACCGTGCACAGGCGCATGCAGTGCTGGGTGGGCGGGCGCCAGAAGTCGCGCTCGTCCACCGGGGCCAGGCGGTACACCGTCGCCGGGTAGCGCGGCGTGCGCCCCGGCGCACGCCACTGCTGGACCCGGGCGAGCACGAAGCCGCTGATGAGCGAGTCGAACACACCCTCCTGGTCGAGGTCGCCCAGGGCCTCCCGATCGCCCTCGGCCCGGCATTCGGCGCACCCCGCCAACTCCGCCCGCAGCAGCCACCGCGCCCGGGCATGACCCACCTCGGTGTTCTTGAGTTTGCTCGGGTGTCGGTGTCCCATACATCGGAGGGTACGGCCGTTGCGGCCTCGACGTGTCCGACCTGCGGCGACCGGGGCACGAACGGGCCGCCGCAGCCCGAACGCGAGTACCCGCCCGCGCCCGGGCCACAGACCTGCGGCCGGACCCCGGGCGCGGCCGAGCCCTCACCCCGTTGCGCGCCCGGGCGGCCCCCGCCGCCGGGCAGGCGCGGAACGTGTCACCAGGGATCGTCGCGGTCCCCTCCCGCTCGGCGGCGGCCCAGGTAGGGCTCCGGGAAGCGGGGCCAGCCCACGGTGAGGCGCAGGGCGAGCGCGGCCACGCCGAGCAGGGCCAGGAGCACGGTGGAGGCGTTGCCGACGACCCGGGCGACGGTCGCGGCCGGGGCCGGTGTGGTGGAGACGTGGTGCACCACCTGGACGGTGCCGGGCTCGGCGTCCGGCCGGCCGCTCCACTCCGCCTCGCTCGGCTCGGCGGTCGGCTCCGGGCCGCCGCTGGGGACCACCGCGGGGACGGAGGTCGGCTCCGCCGCCGGGACCTCCCCACCGGAGGCCGCCCGGACGGGCTCCTCCCCGCCGGAGACCGGCCGGACCGGCGCCGAGGCCTCCGAGGCCGTTCCCGCCTCCGGCCCGTCGTCGGCCGCCGGGGAGCCGCCCGTGCCCCGGATCGCCACCGCCCCCGGAAGCGGAAGGGCCACGACGCCGTCCACGGCCGTCAGGTCCCGCAGAGACACGTCCCCGTCCGCGATGGGACGCAGGAGCGACACGGTTCCGTCCACCACGACCACATGCTGGAGCAGCACCCCGTCCGCCGAACCCGGGAGCGGGCGTGGGACGGCACCGTCAGCGGTGGCCGGGTGCCGCAGCACACCGTCCGCGGCGGCCGGGAACGACATCGCGCCGTCGGCGGTGGCCGGGTGCCCGGGCAGGGCGGCGTCCGCGGCGGTCGGGAACGGCATCGCGCCGTAGGCGGCGGACCGCGGCAGCAGCGGGGCGCCGTACGCGGCGACCGGGAACGGCAGCACGGCGCCCCTTACTGCGAGCCCCGGCGACAGCGTGGCGCCGTCAGCGGTGGCCGAGTGCCCAGGCAACGCGCCATCCGCGGCGGCCGTGAGCGGGAGCGGTACCGCGCCGTCGGCGGCGGCCGCGTCCCCGGACAGAGCGCCATCCGCGGCGACCGCGTCCCCGGACAAAGCGCCGTCGGCGGCGGACCGCGGCAGCAGCGGGGCGCCGTACGCGGTGACCGAGTACTCGGGCAGGGCGGTGTCGGCGGGGTGCGGGTGGGTCGTGACGGCGTGTGGGGTCTGGTCGGTGGGGAGCGGCTGGGCGGCGCGGGGGTCGCCCGGGGCCCAGGAGCGCTCGGGGGTCGCCGCAATGGGCGGCGGGCACAGGGGCGAGGGGGCGGCGCTCAGGAGCAGGGCGCACATCAGGGCGGGCACGGTCATGGTGCTTCCTCCGGAAGGGCTCCGTGGATCGGTCCGGCGCGTGAGCGCGCGCCGACGGACAGGTCGAGAACGGAGGGGACGGCGACCACCACCTCGGCGGTGTGGCCGGTGATCTCGCAGGTGTCGAGGGAGGCCCCGTTGGCCTCGGCGGTGAGGCGGGCCCGCTCGCAGGCGGTGTCCTGCCCGTGGACGGCGACGGACGCCGCCGCGAGGGCGGCGAGGTCCGCCGCCGTGCCGGCGCGGTCCCGGTCGAACCGGGCGGTCGCCGCCAGGACGGCCGCCGCGGCGACCGTCCACAGCAGGGCCGCCATGGCGACCCAGTGGACGGCGGCCGCGCCGGTGTCCGGGGCAGGGTCGGCAGAGCTGTTGTCAGGACCGTGCCCGGTTCTGGGACGACGGTCGGCCTTGGATCGAGGGTCGGGTCGGTCAGCCGTTCCCGGGTGGGACTCCGCCCCGGGCCCGGGGCGGGTAGGGGCCCGGGAGGCCGGGCCGGGGGTCATGGCGGGGTTCCGGGTTCGAGGAGGACCGCGGCGGAGCCGCTCACCTCCACGGTGTGGAGGTGGACGCGGCCGAAGCGGACGCGGGTGGTGACGGTGACGCGCGCCGTCCCGCCGTCCCGGCCCAGGTCGATGCGGGCACCGTCCGGGGCGGCGGCGCGGGCCAGGTGCCGGGCCTGTGCCTCGCTCTCGCCCCGGGCCAGGGACCGGGCGGCCACGCGTGCGGCGTCGGCGCAGGCGAGCCGGGCGTCGGCGGCGGTGACGGCGCCGACGGCCAGTGCCAGGACGAGGAGGAGGGCGGGCAGGGTGAGCGCGAACTCGACGGTGACGGCACCGCGGTCAGAAGCCGTTGCCGAGCGCATTGATGACGATCCCGGTGAAGGCGTCGTTGACGGCCTGGCTCTTGGCGATCGCGTACATGATCCCGGCGAAGGCCGCCGCGGTGAGGATGCACAAGGCGTACTCCGTGGTGGTGATGCCGCGGTCACCCTCAGCGACGCGGGGACGCGGCGTGAGGGTGGGCGGACGGTGGGTGAGGGTGGCAAGGCATGCCGGAGAGAACACGGAACCTCCCTGGTAGGAGGGCGACAGGGGTGTCGCCCTGATTTCCAGGGTGCGCGGCGCCGGGGTACGGCGGAAGGGCTTTCCCCAGCCTGTGGATAACTTTCTCCCGGCCCGCGATGATGGCGCCATGACCGCCGCCGACCTCCACGCCCGCCTGCGTCTGATCGACGCCGACCTGGCCCGCCCCTACGCCCCGGGGCGGCCGCCGCCCTCCGGCGGCGCGGACTTCCACCTGGTGCTCCTGGCCGCGAGCCGGGACTTCTGGGACGACCGCTCGGACACAACGGTCGAGCCAGCCCTGGACGCGGTCGAGGCCGACCTGGCGGAGGTCGCGGCCGCCCTCACCGAGCGCTGGGGCGCCCCCGCGGCCGTCGACCCGCGCCCCTACGCGGACGCCGCGGCGGAGGGCGCAGAGCTCCCGTCCGCGTTCGGCCACCTGTACACGGCGGTCGGCGCCGTGCGGGTGTGGTGTCCCCCGGGGACCGGCCGCTGGGTGGCGCTGGCCATCGTCCAGGACGACGCGGAGCTCCCGTTCCTCCTGTACGCGGCGGTGGGCGACGTCCCCTTCCCGGAGCCCCCGGACCCGCCGGACCGCACACCCCGCCTCGCCGCGCGCCCCCGCCCGCTCCCGGGCCTGTGAGCGCCGCCGCGGGTCTCCTGCGGACACCTCAGTCGGCGCCCAGCACCTCGTCCAGCATCCGCAGGGCGCCCGACTTGCTCAGCGGCTCGTTGCCGTTGCCGCACTTGGGCGACTGAATGCACGACGGGCACCCCTCCTCGCAGGCGCAGTCGGCGATGGCCGCGCGGGTCGCGGTGAGCCACTCCCGGGCGGCCGAGAACCCGCGTTCCGCGAACCCGGCGCCGCCCTCGTGCCCGTCGTAGACGAACACCTCCACCCGGCCGGTGGCCGTGGACACCCCGCCGATGTCCCAGCGGTCGCAGGTGGCCAGCAGCGGCAGCATGCCGATCGCCGCGTGCTCGGCGGCGTGGGCGGCGCCGAGCAGCCCGACCTCCTCCTTGCGCAGGCGCTCCTCGGCGTCGGCCGGCAGCGTCCACCACACGGCGCGGGTGCGCAGGGTGCGCTCGGGCAGGTCCAGGGGCTGCTCGCCGAGGACCGCCCCGGTGCGCACGTCCCTCTTGAGGTAGCCGACCACCTGCCGGACCACCTCCACCTCACCGAAGCGCAGCACCGCCCCGCTGTCCCACTCCTCCTCGCGGATGACCGACCGGACGGTGATGTCGGTGGTGTCGCGCGCCCAGGTGCTGTACGGCGGTTCGGCCGGCTGCACGAGGGCCACCCCCTCGTCGAGGTCCAGGTCCTGGACGAGGTAGGTGTCGCCCTGGTGGAGGTACACCGCGCCGGGGTGAACGGTGCCGTGGGCGGCCGCCTCGTCGATCTCGCCGAGCAGGCCGCCGGTCGATATGTCGACGATCTGCACGGGCGACCCGCCGGAACCCCGAATATCGGCGAGGTCACTTGCCCTTTCATTGCTCGTCCAGAACCACCCCCTCGGACGCTTCCTGAGGAATTTCCGGTGAACGAGTTCGTCGAGCCGCTCCCGGGTGGTGGGGCCGAAGAGCGAGAAGTCGTCCTCCGTGACCGGGAACTCCTGGGCGGCCGCGCACAGGTGCGGACCGAGGATGTGCGGGTTTTCCGGATCCAGGACGGCCGTCTCTACGGACTGGCCGAAAATCGCCTCCGGGTGGTGCACCAGGTAGGTGTCCAGCGGGTCGTCCCGGGCCACGAACACGGCCAGTGCCGCGTCGTCCCCGCGCCCGGCGCGCCCCGCCTGCTGCCACAGGGAGGCCCGGGTGCCGGGCCACCCGGCGATGATCACCGCGTCCAGACCCGTGATGTCCACCCCCAGTTCCAGGGCGTTGGTACTGGCCAGCCCGAGGATCTCCCCGGTGCGCAGCGCCTCCTCCAGCCGCCGCCGCTCGGCGGGCAGGAAACCGCCGCGGTAGGCGGCCACCCGGCGGGCCAGGTCGGGCTCCAGCAGGCGCTGGGCGGTGAGCGCCACCAGCTCGGCGCCCTGCCTCGACCGCACGAACACGAGCGTGCGCACACCCTCCCTGACCAGCTCCGCGAGCAGTTCGGCGGCGTGTGAGGGCGCGGTCCGGCGCACGGGTGCGCCGTGCTCGCCGGTCAGGTCGGTGAACTCGGGTTCCACCAGCGCCACCGACATCCCCGGCCGCGGCGACCCGTCCTCGGTGACGGCGGTGACCGGAATCCCGGTGAGCCGGGTGGCGCTCTCCCCGGGGCTCCCGGAGGTCGCCGAGGCCAGCACGAACACCGGCTCGGACCGGTGCCGGGCGCACACCCTCCGGAGCCTGCGCAGGATCTGCGCGACGTGCGATCCGAACACCCCGCGGTACAGGTGGGCCTCGTCCACGATCACGTAGCGCAACCGCCGCAGGAAGCGCCGCCAGGCCTCGTGCCGGGGCAGCATCCCGTGGTGGAGCATGTCCGGATTGGTGAGCACGTAGTTGCCGTGCTCCCGCACCCAGGTGCGTTCCTCGGGCGGGGTGTCGCCGTCGTAGACGGCCGCGCGCAGGCCGGGCAGGCGCAGATCCTCGATGGTGCGGAGCTGGTCCCGGGACAGCGCTTTGGTCGGCGAGAGATACAGAACGGTTCCGCCCGCGTCAACCGCCTCCACCGCGGGCATAAGGAAGGCAAGTGACTTTCCCGAGGCGGTACCCGTGGCTATGATCACATCACGGCCCGAGCGTGCGAGGTCGGCGGCGGCCACCTGGTGGGACCACGGCCCCGTGATCCCCCGATCGGCCAGCCGTTCGACCAGGAGGGCCGGGGTCCAGTCAGGCCACCGTCCGCTCACCCCGTCGTGTCGGGCCACGTGTTCGACGTGGGTCACCTGCGGGTACCGGGTATCGTCACGCCACACACCGGGAAGCACGGGCTCCGGTCGCGTCATCCGAGACCCCTCCTCACTGGGCGGACATTGGTTTCAGTGTGTCATCTGGGGGAACGGTCGCGCGGTGTCACGGTTTTTCCGTGCATCACGGGAGGGCCGGCACGCCACCCGTGGTTGAATGCGTGCTGGTGGGGTAACGCCCGGCAGAGATCATCGGCGCTGGAGGACTAGTGGACTTGAAGCTTGATCATTACACCGAGGGCGACACCGAGATCGTCGTCGTTGAGGGTGAGATCGACGTCTATACCGCACCCCGGCTCCGCGAGCTGCTGATCGACCTGGTCAACAAGGGCAACTTCCACCTCGTGGTCAACATGGAGAAGGTGGAGTTCCTGGACTCGACGGGTCTGGGCGTGCTCGTGGGCGGCCTCAAGCGCGTGCGCGCGCACGACGGCACCCTGGACCTGGTGTGCACCCAGGAGCGCATTCTCAAGATCTTCCGGATCACCGGACTGACCAAGGTCTTCGGTATCCACAACACCGTGCAGGAAGCCATCGACAAGCGTTCCGCGAAGTAGTACAGAGCGAGCGATGGCGACCATCACGCTCACGATCAGTGCGCTTCCGGCCCACGTGCGCACGGCCCGGCTCATGGCCGCGACCGTGGCCCGGCGGGCGGGCATTGCCGCTTCCACCATCGACGAGATCCGGTTGGCGGTCGGTGAGGCGTGCTCCAGGGCTGTGGCGGCGCACAAGCTGCACTGCCCGACGCAGCCGATCCTGCTCCAGCTGATCGACGACGGCGGGCCTGATCCGGTGTCGGACCCCCGTGCCGACACCGCGAGCCGTATCCTGCGCGCCAACGGGAGCGCGACCCGACGTTTCGAGGTGGTCGTCTCCGACCGGGCCCCGGCCACGGAGGTCCCGGAACCGGCCGACCACACCGAACCCCTCCTCGACGGACTCTTCCTCGACGGTGAGGACACTCCTCCCGGCGGGATCTCGGGGTTCTCCCCCGGGCTGGGCCTGGCGGTCATCACCGGCCTGGCCGACGAGGTCAAGATCGACCCCGGTGAGCACGGGACCATCGTGCGCATGAGCTGGCCGATCACCCCGGACCCGAGCTCCAACTAGGGTTTTCCGGACACTGCAACGACGAGGGCGCCTCCCCGCCGCGGGGAGGCGCCCTCCGTCGTTCACCGGCGCCCTGGCCGTCCGGCGCGCCCTTGTCTCGTTCACCGGACCCTGGTCGTCCAGCGCACCCATACCTCGTCCAGCGCGCCCCTGCCTCGTTCACCGGGCCTTGCCTCGTTCACCGGGCCTTGTGTCCTTCACCGGGGCCTGTGCCGTGCACCGGGCCCCTCGGTGGTCGGACCACCGAGGGGCACCCTTCGTCAGTCGCAGGTCTGGGACGACACCTCGGCGGTGGCGGTGAGCCCCCGCTCGGCGTTGGCCGAGATCTCGTCGTAGGTGAGCACGTACCCCGTCTCCGGCTCGTTGGTGGCGGCGGCGAACACCACCCCGTAGACCGTGCCGTCGGGGGCCAGCAGCGGCCCGCCGGAGTTGCCCGGCCGCACCACGGCGCGCACCTGGTAGATCTCCCGGCTCACCTGCTGGGAGTGGTAGAAGTCGGGGCCCTGCGCGGTCTGGCGGGCCCGCACCCGGGCCGGGACCGCGGTGAACCCGCTGTTGCGCGGGAACCCGGCGACGACGGCGTCGCCGCCCTGGGGCGCGTCGGGGGTGAACGCCAGCGGGGTCAGCTCCAGGTCGGGCACGTGCAGCACGGCCAGGTCCTGCTGGGCGTCGAACAGCACCAGGGTGGCCTCCAGCTGGTGCCCCTCCCGGGTGACCACCCGCAGTTCGTCGGTGACCCCGGCGACCACGTGGGCGTTGGTCATGACCCGGCCGTCGGAGTACACGAACCCGGTGCCCTCGACCCGCCGCTGGCAGGACGGGGCGGTGCCCAGCACCTTGACGACGCTGCGGCTGGCCTCGATCAGCTCGGGCGTGGTGAGCACGTCGGGGTCGGGCGGCTCGACCTCGGCCAGTTCCCCGGTGCCCAGGCCGCTGAACACCTGGGGGAAGGCGCTCTGGTCGACCACCCGGCGGAACGTGGAGAAGCCGCTGTGCGCCGACTCCGGCATGAACGTGTCGACGGACTGCAGGATGCGGGAGCCGCGCACCTGTTCGGCGACGAACGGCAGCGCCGAGTTGGCGACCGTGCTGCCGATGAACCACGCCACCAGCAGCACCGACAGCCCGCTGACGACGGCGCCGCCCATGGCGTCGACGACCCGGGCCGAGTCCCAGGTGACCCTGTTGCGGACCATCGTGCCCAGGTAGGAGAGCAGGAACTGGCCCAGGGCGGCGGACAGGAACACCACGGCGATGGCCACCAGGGCCTGCCGGCCGGGGTCGTCCACCCACCGCTGGATGTACTCCGGGCAGGTCAGCGCGGCGAGCACACCGCCGCCGATGAACCCCGCGAAGCTGAAGACACCGACGATGAAACCCTGTCGGTACCCGGTCACCGCGAACAGCAGCAACAGGACGATCAGGATCACGTCGAGCACATTGCCCTCCAAAGGTGAGCGCTACCCACGGGAGCGAGGTGAGCGGGGTTCGGCCTCAGCCGACGGGGCGCAGTCCGTTCGGCGTCGCCTCGAACACATCGGTGAGACCCTCCCGGCGCCAGGGAAGTTCCCAGCCGCCCAGAACGAGCAGGTGGTCGACGATGGCACCGGTGAACCCCCACACGAGCATGCCGTCCACCCGGAACCCGGGACCCCAGCGGGTGCCGTCGCCGTAGCGCACCATGACGCGGTTGTCGGGTTCGACGAGGTCGGCGACGGGGACGCGGGAGACGGCGGCGACCTCGCCCAGGTCGGTGGGGCGCACCTCACTGGGGTCGCGCCACCAGCCCAGGACGGGTGCGACCCGGAAGTCGCTGAAGCTGAGGTAGAGCTCGGGGAGGCGGCCGACGACGTCCACCCCGTCGGGCAGCAGGCCGGTCTCCTCGGCGGCCTCGCGCAGGGCTGCGGCCTCGGGGGAGGGGTCGGTGGGTTCGATGCGGCCGCCGGGGAACGCGGGCTGCCCGGCGTGCCTGCGCAGCCCCGCGTTGCGCTGGATGAACAGCAGGTCGGGGCCCTGGGGCCCGTCACCGAAGAGGATGAGGACCGCGGACTCGCGGCCGCCGGCCCGCGGCGGCCGCATCTGCGGGGGCACGGTCATGCCGGACGCCGCGTCGGCGAGCGAGGCGAGCCAGGACGGCGTCGGGTTCATGGTCGGCACCTGCCTTCGGGGCGGGGTCGGGGTCGGCGGGGCACCGCGGGCCGTCGGCGCCGCCGCGGCCCGTCCCTCCCCTGGATCGTCACGTGATGGGACCCCGGCAGGGTGGTTCTGGCGGTGTCGACGCTCACACCATCAGAGTACAAAGCACGACACCTGTTCCTGACAGGTGCGCACATCCCTGTGGACGGGCCCGTGCGGCGCCCCGCCCCGGTCGGGCGAGGGGCGGCGCAGGTCAGGCGAAGGAGCGCATGCGCAGCAGCTTGGCGGCGGTCTCGGGGTCGGTGGGGCCCTCTCCGAAGGAGGGGCACCAGTGCGCGACCACGCAGGCCCCGCAGGCGGGCCTGCGGGCGTGGCAGACGCGGCGGCCGTGCCAGACGACGCGGTGGGAGAGCATCGTCCAGTCCTTGCGCGGGAAGAGCTCGCCGATGGCGTGCTCGACCTTGACCGGGTCCTCCTCGTCGGTCCACCCGAACCTGCGGACGAGGCGCCCGAAGTGGGTGTCCACGGTGATTCCGGGCACACCGAAGGCGTTACCGAGCAGTACGTTTGCGGTTTTCCGCCCTACACCGGGTAGTTTGACCAGGTCGGCGAGGTTCCCCGGAACCTCGCCTCCGTGGTGTTCGCACAAGGCCTGCCCGAGTCCGATGAGGCTGTTCGCCTTGGCGCGGAAGAAGCCGAGAGGTCGGATGATCCCCTCAAGTTCGTCCCGGTCGGCGGAGGCGTAGGCCTCGGCGTCGGGGTAGCGCGCGAACAGGGTCGGAGTGGTCTGGTTGACCCTCTTGTCCGTGCACTGCGCGGACAGGATCGTGGCGACCAGCAGCTCCAGCGGGGTCGTGAAGTTCAGCTCGGCGTGGGCGTCCGGATAGAGCTCGGCGAGCTCCCGGTACATCCTGCGGGCTCGGCGGACCAGCGCGAGGCGGCTCTCACCGGTGGGGGTGCGCACGGGGACGTTCGCGTTCGGTGTGTCACGGGGCATCGTCACAGGGTAGGGGGCCGTGGGGAGGCCGCGCTCGGAACCGCCGATCGGGCACCCGCCCGCCGCGGCGGGGTCGGACCTCGGGATTATGTAACCAATGTCCCGCTGGCACGGCGCGGACATCCCTGCTACAAGCCGATCACGACTAAGATCGCAGGGGCTGACGCCGGCCAATCGTGGGCGCGTGGTCTCTCGGCGGACAAGCCGCGGTAACGACCCGGTTTCACACCCGGGTGCGATATACGTCACACTGTTGGCGGTCAGGTTTTAGGAGGACGTGTGGTGGACGACATCAACGAGGTGCTGCGCAAGGCCCCCTTGTTCGAGACCCTGGACGAGGAGGACACCGCGGCACTGCGCTCTTCGATCAGCGAAGTGCGCCTGGGACGGGGACAGACCCTGTTCAACGAGGGTGACGAGGGCGACCGCCTGTACGTCATCCTCAACGGGAAGGTGAAGCTGACCCGCACGGCCGTGGACGGCCGCGAGAACCTGCTCGGGGTGCTCGGCCCCGGCGAGATGTTCGGTGAGCTGTCGCTGTTCGACCCGCGCCCGCGCACCGCGAGCGCCGTCGCGGTGACCGACTCCGTCCTGGCCGGGCTGGGCCACGACGACCTGCGCCCGTTCCTGTCGAGCCGCCCCCAGGTCTCGCTCCAGCTGCTCAAGTCCCTGGCCGAGCGCCTGCGCCGGACCAACGACGTGATGGCCGACCTGGTCTTCACCGACGTCCCCGGCCGCGTGGCCAAGGCCCTGCTCGAACTCGCCGAGAAGTTCGGCAAGGAGGGCGACGACGGCCTGCACGTCCACCACGACCTCACCCAGGAGGAGCTGGCCCAGCTGGTCGGCGCCTCCCGCGAGACGGTCAACAAGGCCCTGGCCGAGTTCGCCCTGCGCGGCTGGCTGCGGATCGAGGCCAAGGCCGTGGTCCTGCTGGACGTCGAGCGCATGCGCCGCCGCGCCCGCTAGTCGGACCCGAGGTCGCAGAACGCCGTACCGGCGACGCCCGGCCCCGCACCGCGGGAGCCCCGGCGGGCTCCGGCCCGCGTCGAATCCCCTCCCGGGAATCGCGCGGACCGGAGCCCGTCGCCGTTTTCAGGCCCGGGTCCGCCGAGTCCGGGACCGGGACCGGGCTCGCGCGCAGGCGGGTGTCAGGGGCGCGGGACCGGGACCGCGCAGACGGGTGGCGGGTTCCCGGGCCCGAGTCCGAGTCCGGGTCCGGGACCAGGCTCGCGCGCGGACGTGTGTCAGGCCTCGACGCCGTCGGGGAGGCTGCCGTTGAGGGACAGATAGCGCAGCTGGGCGCGGACCGACGACATCGCCGCGAAGCGGATCTGCTCGGTGATGTCCGGGTACACCCGGTCGACGATCTCCTCCACCCGCACCGCGCCGGAGTTCACGGCGTCCAGCACCTGGGCGAGCCGGGACTCGCGGTGGTCGATGTAGGAGTCCAGCACCGCGGCCGGGGTGGTGAGGATCGGCCCGTGGCCGGGCAGCAGGGTGCGGACCTGGTACTCGCGGACCAGGTCGCGCAGCCGGTACAGAGACTCCATGTAGGGGCCCAGGCCGTCGTCGCCGTCGATGACGGTGGTGCCGTGCCCCAGGATCGTGTCCCCGGTGAGGATCGCCCCGTCCGCCTCCAGGTACAGGCAGATGGAGTCGTCGGTGTGCCCGGGGGTGGACAGCACCCGCAGGCGCAGCCCGTCGGCCTCCAGCAGCTCGCCGTCGACCAGGCCGCGGCCGCCCACCCGCATCTCGGGGTCGACCGCGTGCACCGGGGCGCCGGTCAGCTCGGAGAAGTACCGGGCGCCCTCGGAGTGGTCCGGGTGCCGGTGGGTGAGGACCGCCATGAGCACCTGGGCGCCCTGCTCCTGCACCGTGCGCGCGACCCGCTCCAGGTGCCGTTCGTCGTGCGGCCCCGGGTCGACCACCACGACCCCGCGGGAGCCGGGCTCGCGCAGGATCCAGGTGTTGGTCCCCTCCAGGGTCATCGGACCGGGGTTGGGGCACAGGACACAGCCGGCGCGCAACGTGCCGGAACCGTCGATCCTCATCGCACCTCACTCACTCGGGAAGGGGGTAGTCGATCCCGTCGGGGACGAAGACACGGAGCCGGCCGTCGACCTCGCGCACTTCGGGCTCAATGGGGACGATATCCCGTTTCACGTGCCTCACCTCGTCCAGGGTGCCGCACTCGGCCACCTGTCCGCAGGTGACCAGGGTCGGCGGGAGCATCGGCATCCGCCCCCGCTCCCACTCCCCGCGCACCAGCGCCGGGTCGATCCACCGGGTCAGGTCGGCCTCGCCGCCGACGTCCCGGGAGGCCTGCCCGGTCGGCAGCTCGGCGGCGAAGAACCAGGTGTCGAAGCGGCGCCTCTCCGAGGCCGGGGTGATCCACCGCGACCAGGCGCGCAGCCACTCCGAGCGCAGCACCAGGCCGCGGCGGGACAGCACCTCGGTGAAGGAGCGGGAGCGGTCGATCAGCCCCAGCCGGTCCCGCTCCCACTCCTGCGACGTCGTGTCCAGGACGAGGTCGTCGCTCCCGGGCTCCCCGGCCAGGAGCACCCCGGTCTCCTCGAAGGTCTCGCGGACCGCGGCACAGACCAGGGCCCTGGCCCGGGGGACGTCGACGCCGAGCACGTCCGCCCACTCCCGCGGGGACGGTCCGGTCCAGGGCAGGTCGCCGGACTCGTCGCGCACGTCCACCCCGCCGCCGGGGAAGACGTAGGCGCCGGGCGCGAACCCCATGGAGCGGACCCTGCGCATGAGCAGGACCTCCATGCCCGCGCCCGCCGGGCGCAGCAGCACCACCGTGGCGGCCGGGCGGGGCACCACCGCACCGCCCTGACCTGAACCGCTCGACATCGGCTTCTCCTCGCTCAGACGACCTCGACGATCATGTCAACCTCGACCGGCGAGTCCAGCGGCAGGGCCGCGACACCGACCGCGGCCCGGGCGTGCACGCCCGCGTCGCCGAACACGGCGGCGAGCAGGTCGCTGGCCCCGTTGATGACCCCGGGGTGCCCGGTGAAGTCGGGCGCGCTGGCCACGAACCCGCCCACCTTGACGATGCGCACGACGTTGGACAGCTCACCGACCTCGGCGCGCACGGCCGCGATCGCGTTGAGGGCGCACAGCGCCGCCAGCTCCTTGGCGTCCTCCGGGGAGACCTCGGCGCCGACCTTGCCTGTGGCGGGCAGCCTGCCCTCCACGAACGGCAGCTGGCCGGACACGTACACGTGGGAGCCGCTGCGGACCGCCGGAACGTAGGAGGCGACCGGGGCCGCCACCTCGGGCAGGGTCAGTCCGAGCTCGGCGATGCGGGCTTCGGGGGTGGCCATGTCTAGAGTTCCCGCTTCATGTAGGCGACGTACTGCTGGTTGCGCGGGTCGGTGCCCTCGGGCAGCGGCGCGGGGACGACGGAGACCAACTCCCAGCCGTCGGCGCCCCAGTTGTCGAGGATCTGCTTGGTGGCGTGCGACAGCAGCGCCACCGTCTGGTACTCCCACTTGCTCAAGGTGACTACCCCCTGTGCGGTGCGCCCGGCGGGTCCGGGCACGTCGACGCCGCCACATTACTCACCCGGGCGGCCCACCGCGTGCGAGGAGGACACCCGCATAGACTCCGTGGAGTGAGCGAGCGTGAGGACCGAGCGCGGTACCCCGATCCCGCCCGGGCGTGTGCGGGCGTCCGGTTGCACATCGTCACCGGCAAGGGGGGCACCGGCAAGACGACGGTGGCGGCGGCACTGGCCCGGGCTCTGGCGGCCGACGGCGGGCGGGTGCTGCTGGTGGAGGTCGAGGGGCGGCAGGGCATCGCCACCCTGTTCGGAACCCCGCCGCTGCCCTACGAGGAGCGCGAGATCGACGCGGTGCCCGGCGGCGGCCGGGTGTTCGCGCTGGCCGCGGACGCCGAGGCGGCGCTCATGGAGTACCTGGAGCTGTTCTACGGCATGCGCCGGGCCGGGCAGGCCCTCAGCCGGCTGGGCGCCGTCGACTTCGCCACCACCATCGCCCCGGGCCTGCGGGACGTGCTGCTCACCGGCAAGGCCACCGAGGCGGTGCGCCGCCGGGAGGGCGGGCGGCGCCGCGCGGAGGGCCCCTTCCACTACGACGCGGTGGTCATGGACGCGCCGCCCACCGGGCGCATCGGCCGGTTCCTCACCGTGAACTCCGAGGTGGCCGGGCTGGCCCGGGTGGGCCCGATCCGCAACCACGCCGACAAGGTGATGGAGGTGATCCGCTCCGGCCGGACGCGGGTGCACTTCGTGTCGCTGCTGGAGGAGATGCCCGCCCAGGAGACCCGGGACGGCATCGCCGAGATCGCCGGGCTCGGCCTGGACGTGGGCATGGTCGTGGTGAACATGGTGCGTCCGCCGGTGCTGCCGCGGGATTCGCTGGCGGCCGCGGCCGCCGGGGAGGTCGACCTGGAGGAGCTGACCTCCGGGCTCAAGGCCGCCGGGCTGGACGACCCCGGGGAGCTGGCGGCGTCGCTGGCCGGGGAGGTGGGGGCGCACGCCCGGCGGGTACTGCTGGAGCAGAGGATGCGCGAGGAGCTGGCGGGCGCCGGGGCGCCGCTGCTGGAACTGCCCCTGCTGGAGGGCGGGGTGGACCGGGCGGCGCTGGACGGGCTGGCCCGCCGCATGGCCGAACAGGGGGTGCGCCGGTGAGCGTCGGACACCGGGACGGCGACGGGCGTTCAGAGGGTGCCGGACGGCTGGGCGGTGCCGGGCGGCCGGACGACGGCGGACGACCGGACGGTGCCGGACGGCTGGGCGGTGTCGGGCAGCCCGGCGGCACCTGGCAACCGGACGGCACCTGGCAACCGGACGGCACCGGACGCCTGGACGTGGACGCGCTGCTGGACGACCCCGGGACGCGGATCGTGGTGTGCTGCGGGGCGGGCGGGGTCGGCAAGACCACGACCGCCGCCGCCCTGGGGCTGCGGGCCGCCGAACGCGGCAGGCACGCCGTGGTGATCACCGTGGACCCGGCCCGGCGGCTGGCCCAGTCGATGGGGCTGGAGTCGCTGGACAACACCCCGAGCCCGGTACCGCTGCCGGAGGGCACCCCCGGGACCATGCACGCGATGATGCTCGACATGAAGCGGACCTTCGACGAGGTCGTCGAGGAGCACGCCGACCCGGAGCGGGCCCGGCAGATCCTGGCCAACCCCTTCTACAAGACCCTCTCCACGAGCTTCTCCGGCACGCAGGAGTACATGGCGATGGAGAAGCTGGGGCAGCTGCGCCAGTCCGGGGAGTGGGACCTGATCGTGGTGGACACCCCGCCCAGCCGCTCCGCGCTGGACTTCCTGGACGCGCCCAAGCGGCTCGGGAGGTTCCTGGACGGGCGGCTGGTGAAGTTCCTGAGCGCGCCCGCGCCCAGCGGGGCGTTCAAGCTGCTGGGGGCCGGTATGGGGCTGGTCACCTCGGTGCTGGGCAAGATCCTGGGGGCACAGCTGCTGAACGACCTGCGGGCGTTCGTGGCGGCGTTCGACACGGTGTTCGGCGGGTTCCAGGAGCGCGCGGAGCGCACCTACAAGCTGTTGCAGGCGCCGGGGACGGCGTTCGTGGTGGTGGCGGTGCCGGACACGGACGCGCTGCGCGAGGCGTCGTACTTCATGCGGCGGCTGGCCACGGACGCGATGCCGCTGGCGGGGCTGGTGGTCAACCGGACGCACCCGCTGCCGGCGGGGGCGGGGGCGCGGCTGGACGCTGATGCGGCGACGGCGGCCGCGGAGTCGCTGGAGGCGGCGGGGACGCACCCGGGGGCGTCGGCGGCGCTGCGGCTGCACGCCGAGCTGGTGCGCACCCACCGGCGCGAGCGGGGGCTCCAGGAGCGGACCACGGCCGCCCACCCGGGGGTGGCGGTGGCGGAGGTGCCCGCCCTGCCCGAGGACGTCCACGACCTGGACGGGCTGCGCGGGATCGGGGAGGCGCTGGCCCGCGGGGCGTAGCGGCCGCGGGCCCGCGGTGGCGGGAGGCCGCGGGTGGGCCGCGGAGGGCTCGGCGGGGCCGGGGACACCGGCCGGTTCAGAGGTGATCGGCTGGGCGGGAGCCGCGGCGGCAGGACGGGAGCGGTGTCGGCAGGGCTGAAGCGGACACCGGACCGGGAGCGGTCGGCGGACCGGAGAGCGGTCGGCGGAGCGGTGAGCGAAGGCGGCCGGGGCCGCCCGGGGTCAGGAGGGGGTGGCGGCGGTGGTGGCCGCCACCGCGGCGTCGGCGAAGCGGACCAGGTCGCGAACGAGGTCCTCCTCACCCTCGCGGCAGGCCAGCTCCAGGACCGGGGCCCAGTCGGTGACCTGCGGGTGCCTGCGCAGCAGCGCCCGGCGCTCGCGTTCGGTCATCCCGCCCCACACCCCGAACTCCACCCGGCTGTCCAACGCGTCCACCAGGCATTCGGTGCGTACAGGGCAATCCCGGCAGATGAGCTTGGCGCGGTTCTGGGCCGCGCCCTGGACGAACAGTGCGTCGGGGTCGACCCTGCGGCAGCGTGCCCGGGTCGTCCACTGGTGAATCCACATGTGCGCTGTACCCCCGTGGGTGGGCCGTGACCGCGGGGAGCCCGGGTATCCGTGTGCTCCGAGCGGGCGCCGGGAAAGGGTAGGCTCCGGCTGACGAGTGGGATGGACGAACGCCCGCCCCGCTGTGCAAAAAGTTACGGACTTCGGGGCCGTCGCGACAGAACCCACTCGACCCACTTTCCATCTCACCGAATATGGTCCGCTCGGGCCATTGCGCGGCTGCTGCGAGCCCTCCCGCCGCGATGACCCCGGGCTCCCTGTGCGACCGAACCGTAGGGCGCAGGGGCTGCGATAACACGTGAAAAGATGGTTTGGGGGGCAGGGCCCGCGCGGTGCTGCGGGCGTTTCGCTACGTCCGAGCACCATCCGTTCCACAGCGCACCTCTCCGCGCTCATGTGGTCACTTAGTCTGATGGGGTGGGTCAGGGGACATTGCTTCAGAGAATCAGCCAACTTGTCGTCGTCAGTGCCATTGCGGGGCTTCTGGTCGCCGCGCTGACACTGCCCGCCGTCGGCGGTGTGGGCATCACTGCCCGCAACATCGCCGCCGGGTTCCTCGACATGCCGAGCAATCTAGAGACGCCGCCTCCCCCGCAGCGTTCCACCATCTATGACGCCGAGGGCGGCGTCATCGCCGAGATCTTCGACCAGAACCGCGAGCTCGTCCCCCTTGAGGACGTCTCCCCGGTCATGGTCGACGCCATCCTCGCCATCGAGGACGCCCGCTTCTACGAGCACGGCGGCCTCGACGTCGCGGGCACCCTGCGTGCCGCCCTGCGCACCCTGGGCGGCGACACCCAGGGCGCGTCGTCGATCACCCAGCAGTACGTCAAGAACGTCCAGATCGAGGCCGCCACCTCCCAGGACGAGCTGGACGAGGCCCGCGAGGAGACGATCGCCCGCAAGATCCGGGAGCTGCGATACGCCATCGCCCTGGAGAAGCGGATGACCAAGGACGAGATCCTTGAGGGCTACCTGAACATCGCCTACTTCAGCGACGGCGCCTACGGCGTCGAGTCGGCCGCCCAGCACTACTTCGACGTCCCCGCCAGCGAGCTGGAGCTGCACCAGGCGGCGACCATCGCTGGCCTGGTCCGCTACCCCTACCTCTACAACCCCCGGTTCTTCCCCGAGCAGACCGTCGAGCGCCGCAACGTCGTCCTCGACCGCATGGTCGCCTCCGGCGCCATCACCGAGGCCGAGGCCGCGGAGGCCAAGGAGGAGCCGCTGGAGGTGGACCTGGACACCCCGCCCAACGGGTGCGTCCCCAGCGACCAGCCGTTCTTCTGTGACTACGTGGTCCAGGAGATCGAGAAGGACGAGCGGTTCGGCCCCAACGAGACCGAGCGGGCGCGCTGGCTGCGCACCGCGGGCCTGGAGATCCACACCACCCTGCAGCCGCAGGTGCAGGAGGCCTCGCAGACGGCCGTCGACAAGTACGTGCCGCGCGAGAACGAGTCCCGCAAGGTGTCCGCCCAGGTGATCATCGAGCCGGGGACCGGACAGATCCTCGGCATGGCCCAGGGGCGCAACTACGGCCCCGACGAGAGCAAGCTCGGCGAGACCTCCATCAACTTCGCCACCGACGCCGACCGGGGCGGCAGCACCGGGTTCCAGGCCGGGTCGACGTTCAAGGCGATCACGCTGGCGGCGGCGCTGGAGGAGGGGATGCCGTTCAGCACGGCGTTCAACTCCCCGACCAAGGTGTCCGTCTCCGGGCAGCGCAGCTGCAACGGCGGGTACCTGGCGACGTGGGAGCCCAGCAACGCCGGCGACACGGCCTCGGGCACCACGCACAACATGGTGTCGGGCACCAAGGCGTCGTCCAACACCTACTTCGCGCAGCTACAGGCCAAGGTCGGCATCTGCGACGTGATGGAGATGGCCGAGAAGCTGGGCCTTAAGCGGGCCGACGGCAGCCTGTTCACCGAGAACGAGAACTCGCTCGCCAACAGCAGCTTCACGCTGGGCAGCGAGGAGGTGTCCCCGCTGCGGGTCGCCAACGCCTACGCGACCTTCGCCTCCGGCGGTGTGTACTGCGAGCCGCAGGCCATCACCACGATCGAGGACAAGCAGGCCGGGTCCACGATCGAGATCGAGCCGGAGTGCGATCGGGTCCTGGACGAGGACGTCGCCGACGGGGTGAGCTACCTGCTGTCGCAGACGTTCAACGGCGGTACCGCCAGTTCCCTGGGCATCGGGCGTCCGGCGGCCGGCAAGACCGGCACCACGGACGGCTCCGCGGCGGCCTGGTTCGCCGGGTTCACGCCGCAGATGGCGTCCGCGGTGTTCGTCGCCGACCCGCGCGGCCCGCAGCAGTACCCGCTGCGCAACGTCACCATCGGCGACCGCTACTACCCGGTGGTGTACGGGGCGACGATCTCGGGGCGGATCTGGCAGGAGAGCTTCCAGGCGGCCCACCAGGGCCTGGAGGTCGAGCAGCTGGCCTCCGCGCCGGGCAGGTTCGGCTCCACCGCGGTGCCCCGGCCGCCCTCGCCCACACCCGACGACGACCCCAGCCCGGCGTCCGACGACGGGGGTGTGCCCAACGTGATCGGGCAGACCGAGGCGAACGCGGTGGCGACCCTGGAGGCGGCCGGGTACACGGTGAACGTGTCCGGCACCCGCCTGAACTCGTCGGAGCCGGAGGGCTCGGTGGCCGCGGTCAACCCCGACCCGGGCACGCGCCTGCCGCGGGGGGCCACGGTCAACGTGTTCCTGAGCCATGGCGGGGGGACCGCCGGCGGGAACGCGGACGAGGACGACGACGGGTGGTTCCGGGTCCGGCCGGCGCACACGCCGGCCACCCCGCGCGACTAGCGGGACGGGAACCCGGGACGCGAACCCGGGACGGGAAACCGGTACAGGAAACACGACGAGGGGGCCGCGGCGGATGCCGCG
>NZ_JBJJBV010000008.1:0-69466 GCF_045446735.1 Nocardiopsis protaetiae | reverse complement strand
TGTGTTCGGGTGGTGGGGTCGAGTCGAGGCGGTCGCGGGTGGCGTTCAGTTCTGTGTCGAGGTCGGGTCGGCCGAGGTGGTCGATGCCGTTGATCATGGCGGAGGTGATGGTGTTGGACAGGACGCTCTCGACGGCGCCGGTGAAGGCGGAGGAGGGGTCGGCCTTCCATTCGCCGGTGGTGATGCCGTTGGCGAGGAGGTCGCCGGTGTATCCGGCGAGGGCGCCGTTGATGGCGGCGTCGCCGCCGATGGTGTTGAGCTGGGTGGTCCAGTGCGCACCGAACCGGTCGATGTCACGCATCAGCGTGTCGGGCACGGTTTGGGCGAGGTGGCGGTTGACGGTCGGGGGTAGCCCGGAGTCGGCCAGGGTGCGTTGGAGTGAGGGGACCAGGTCGGGGGTGCCCCATTGGCGCATGAAGGTTTCGGCGTAGTTCTCGCCCAGGCGTCGTGCGGCCTGGTCGCCGATCTCGGGTCCGAGGTTGCGTTGGAAGACGTTCGCGAGGTCGTTGCGGAACGCGGTGGCCGATCCGGCGGTCTGCCAGGGGAGCTCACCGAGTCCCCGGTTGGGATCGTAGGGGACGGCCAGGGATTCGCGGTTGCGGGTGAGCACGTCGGCCAGGTCCTCGTTGATGGAGTTCCAGGCCTCTCGTGCGGGTGGTGTGGGGGTGTTGCGTCCGGGGTTGGGTGTGGGTATCGCGGTGCGTGGGGGTGGGGGGAGTCCGCGGAGGTTGCGCAGGGCGGTGTTGAGGAAGGTGCGGAACTGGCGGCTGAGCAGGGCGGACAGGCCGGTGGACAGGAACGCGGAGACGATGCCGCTGATCGCCGCGCCGATGTGGGCGCCCGAGGTCAGGTTGGCGTCGTGGTGGTCGCGGGTGCCGTTGTCGATCTGGATGCGCTGGATGATGGAGTCCAGCGACGCGAACAGCTGCGCGATGATCTGGTGCGGGACCGCGGTGGAGATCGCCCAGATCAGGATGCGTCCGATCAAGAGCGACCGCAGCCGCTGGAACATCGGGATCCAGTTCAGGGACGCGCCGAAGGTCCACTTGGCCATCGCGATGGCGAACGCGATCTCGGCCAGCAACGCGACGAGTTGGCCCCAGATCATCATGACCATGTACTCGGCGGTGGCGGCGCCCTCGCGCATGCTCCGCGACATGGTGCCGGCCAGGTCCCCGGCCTGGCCCACGTAGTCGTTGCGGCCGGTGGTGAACTGGTCCAGGGCGCGGGAGTAGTACTCCGAGGTGCGTCCGTCGAAGGTGTCCTGGACCCTGCGCCGGGACGCCGCGATCATCGGCCCGAGCTCGTTCAACCGTCGGGCCATGTCGGCGTAGTGCTCGCCCAGGGCGCGCATGGCGGCGGGGTTGGCGGTGGGGTATTGGATGCCCGTCAGGCCGTAGAGGAGATTCCTGGCCTCTTGTGTGGGCACGACGCCGATTCCCCCTGGAACGCGCGAACGAGATCGGTCGGGGGAATCCGGTGCTCGTCCGGCCACCACGGTTCGGCTTATCGGACAGCCGAGAAAGCCGATTTGTTAAAGCGCGTACCAAGGTCGCCGAGGGTCAGATAAACGTGGAGTCCCCGTCCGGTCCGACGGCACGATCCTAGGCCGGAGAGCAGTCCACCACGTCGGCAGTGCGCCGCTTTCGCCGAGTGTTGGACGCCCGTTCACTCACATCACCCGCCTGTCGGCGGAGAATCCGATGCCCCGGGGCTCCTCGGTGAAATTCACATGAATGGACACGCGGGAGAAATGCCATGACCGAAGTGCGGGTGCCCTGAAAAAGTTGTATCTGGTTCATCTTCTGTTCAGGATCGGTCGGATCCGGAATGGATTCCGGCGTCCTGCCCCGACCCACCGGTCATGGGGTAAGCGGTGTGCAGGGAGCCGAGCAGGGCCAGCGCCTCCTCCGACGGGCTCCCCGGCTCGGCCTGGTACACCACCAGCTGCTGTCCACCCGAGTCGTTGACGGTGAAGCTCTCGTAGTGCAGGTCCAGGTCGCCCACCGCGGCGTGGTGCAGCGCCTTGGTGCCCCCGCCTTTGCCGCGGACCTCGTGGCGCGCCCACAGGACACGGAAGTCCGTGCTCTTGAGGGAGAGCTCTCCGACGAGGGCGCCCAGCCGCGGGTCGTCCGGCCGCGTCCCGGCGGCCTTGTGCAGCTCGGCCACGACCGCGGCGGCGGCCCGGTCCCAATCACGGTGGAACACCCGGGCGGCCGGGTCGAGGAAGGTCATGCGCGCCATGTTGTCGGTGGTCGCGAAACCCGAGTGCAGGGCCCGGGCCAGCGGGTTGCGGGCCAGCAGGTCCAGCGTGGGGCCCAGGACGAAGGCCGGGGTGCCGCTCCACCGGTCGAGCAGTCGCAGCAGCTGCGGCCCCACCCGCTCGGCGCGCTGCGCCCCCGCCCGCTCGGCTCGGCGCGGTCCCCGGGAGCGGAGTCCGTCGGCGCGCGCCAGCCGCCGCAGGTGTCCGGCGGCCTCCTCGTCCAGCAGCAGGGCCCGGGCCAGGGCGTCCAGCACCTGGGGCGAGGGGTGGCGCTCCCGCCCCTGTTCGAGACGCATGTAGTAGTCGGTGCTCACCCCGGCCAGGACCGCGACCTCCTCCCGGCGCAGGCCCGGCACCCGGCGCCGCTCCGAGCCCGGGAGCCCCACATCCCGGGGCCGGACCCGGTCCCGCCGCGCCCGTAGGAACCCCTCCAGCGTGGCCGGAGGCTCGGCGGCCTCGTCGATGTCCATGACCTCCAGGCTAGGCCGCCCCCGGCCGGGCGGACAGGGGCCAGGGTGGGTGTGCCGCACCCACCCCCGCGCCGGAAACCCACCCCCGTGCCCTCGCACCGGGAGCCCGCTCCCGCCCCGGACCCGGCTCCCGATGGGTGATCCGCGCCACAGCACAGGCACCGCCCCGGCGCCGCGGACCCCTCCCGGACCGGAACGCCACCCCTCCATCCGGCCGCGAGCTGCGACGATGCCCCTCCGGAACCGCGACGGCACCCCGACCCGCCCGGCGCCGGGGGACTTCCGGCCCCGCCACATGCACTAATCTGGCGCGACCATGGCCGCGAAAACTGATCTCGAACTCCTGCGCGCCCACGAACCCGTGCTCATGTGCACCAAGGGAGAGCTCTTCTTCCCCGCCGACGTGGACGCCTACGTACGCAACTGCAGCCTGTGGATCGAGGAGCCCGGCGGTAAGGAACGCGTCATCGTCCCCGCCGAAGAGCTCGACCTCGACCGCCTGGCCACCGCCGAGGAGGAGTGGCCCGGACGCCACAAACACCTGCGCTTCGTCCAGGAGGACACCCTGCGCGAGGAGGCCCGCCGCTTCAAGGGCATCGCGCGCACCGTCATCCCCAAGAGCGGCCGCCTGGCCGCCGTCGGCGTCCTGGGCCGCATCCTCGACATCCTGATGAAGCTCTCCCTGCTCATCCGGGGCGCGGTCCCGGGCGGCGTCACCTTCGCGGCGGTGACCCGATACCGGGAGCGGGTCGACGACGGCAACGCCACCTACTACGGCCGGGTCACCCGCGAGGGCGGCTACATCATCCTCCAGTACTGGTTCTTCTACGCGATGAACGACTGGCGGACCATCTACGGCGGCGTCAACGACCACGAGGCCGACTGGGAGCGCGTCACCGTCTACGTGGTGGAGAACCCCGACGGCACCACCCGCCCGGTCTGGGTCGGCGCCTCCTCCCACGAGTACCACGGCGACGACCTGCGCCGCAGCTGGAACGACCACGACCTGCACCGCGACGGCGACCACCCGATCATCTACGTCGGGGCGGGCTCGCACTCCCACCAGATGCTCCCGGGCGACTACCTCATCCAGGTCGACCCCTCCGTCCTCCGCGGCCTGCTCAACGCCTGGAAGTGGGTCACCCACCGCATCTTCCGCGCGGACAGCGCCATCAACCGCCACGGCATCGGCGTCCCCTTCGTCGACTACGCCCGCGGCGACGGCGAGCGCCTGGGCCCGGGCGGCGACCGCCAGTGGAACGCCGTCGTCATCGACGACGACACCCCCTGGGTCAAGGGCTTCCGCGGCCTGTGGGGCCGCGACACCCGCGACTTCTTCGACGGCGAGCGTGCCCCCAGCGGCCCCCGCTACGAACGCGACGGCACCATCCGCCGCTCCTGGGCCGACCCCCTGGCCTGGGTGGGCCTGCAGAAGGTCGCCCCCACCGAGGCGGCCGCCCGCGCCGAGCTGCGCTCGCACGTCCTCACCCTGGAGGAGCGCATCCGCGAGTACGACGCCGACATCGTCAAGCGCCGCGACCGCCTGCGGCAGCTGGACTCGGCCCGCATGGTGCTGACCCGCGAGGCCAACACCCGGCCCCGCTCCCGCGCCTACGCCGAGGAGATCGCCACCTTGGAGAAGGAGCTGGCGGGCGTCTACGAGAAGCGCGTCCTGACCGCCGACGAGCGCGACTGCCACCTGCGCGCCCTGGAGTCGGAGACGCCCCTGGTGCCCCGCCCGACCGAGCACCTCAAGGCCCCGCACCTGCCCTACTCCTCGGGCGAGCAGCGCCCCACCCGTTTCCTGCACCTGTGGGTGGCCCTGAGCACCCCGCTGCTGCTGATCGCGCTCGCGCTGCCGCTGTTCCTCCTGGAGGGGCAGTTCACCTTCTACGCGATGATCGGCGTGGTCGTGGCCTTCGCCGCGATCGACTCGATCGTCCGCCGCAAGTTCGTCCAGTACCTGACCGGGCTGGCGGTCCTGGCGGTGGTGGTCGGGCTGGTGGTGGGCATCGTCGCGGCGTTCGTCGTCAACTGGCGCATCGCCGTCACGGTGCCGGTGGTCGCCGTCGTGGTGCTGCTGCTCGTGGTCAACATCCGCGACCTCATGCGCCGCTGACCCGCGACCGCCCCGCCCCCCGTCCCGGCCCCGAACGCGCCCCCGCCCCACGGCGGCGGGCGCGTTCTCGTCTGTTCTGTTCTGTTCGTCGTCCGTGCTCGTCGCCTGTGTTCGTCCTCCGGGGCGGGCACCATGGGGACATGAGCGACACGCTGTTCACCGGCCCCCCGGTGGAGATCGCGCCGGGGGCCGTCCACCTGCCGGGATGGCTGTCCCCGGAGCGGCAGGCCGCCCTGGTCGAACGCTGCCGGGAGTGGGCCGTGGGGCCCGCCGGGATGCGCCACCACACCCTGCCGCGCGGCGGCCGCATGTCGGTGGGAATGGTCTCCCTGGGCTGGCACTGGAAGCCCTACACCTACGGTCGCACCCTGCCCGACGGCACCCCGGTGCGCCCCTTCCCCGCCGAACTCGGCGACCTGGCGGCCCGCGCGGTGGAGGCCGCCTACGGCGCCCCGCCCGACCCCCAGGCCCCGCCCTACGACGTCGCCCTGGTCAACTTCTACGACGCCGACGCCCACATGGGCATGCACCAGGACCGCGACGAGGCCGCCCTGGAACCGGTGGTCTCCCTCAGCCTGGGCGACACCTGCGTCTTCCGCTTCGGCAACACCGAGACCCGCACCCGCCCCTACACCGACGTGGAACTGCGCAGCGGCGACCTGTTCGTGTTCGGCGGGCCCTCCCGGCTGGCCTACCACGGGGTGCCCCGCACCCGGCCCGGCACCGCCCCGCCGGCACTGGGCCTGACGGGGCGCCTCAACATCACCCTGCGCGCCTCCGGCCTGCCCGCCGACCCCGCCCTGAGGGGAGACGAGCCGGGCCGGTGACCGCTCGACCGGCGTTCCCCGTGGTCGCCTCAAGGCCCGCACCCGCTGCGACGAGGCGATCGCTCGGGCGCACCGGGCCCCCGGGCCGCTCGACACCGAACGACATGGGGTGTCCGATCCCGAACCCCGACCCCGACCCCGCGCCGCCGCCGCGGGCGTGTCGGGGAGCGCCCGCCACCCGTGGGCGGCCAGGATCGTGCACGGCGGCGCCACCGACGACGAAAGGGCCCCCGCGTGAACACGGGCGAACCCGGACCCCACGAGCCCACACCCCACGATCCCCGCACCCCTGAGCACGATCCCCGCACCCCTCGGCCCAGGCCGCGTTCCGGCAGCGGCCTCCCCGCCCCCGAACGCACCCTGGCCCTGGGCCGTGCGGGCGCCGCCGCGCCCGCCGACACCCCGCCCGGCCCCATGTGGATCCGCCTGTACCGGGACGGCCGCCCCGACGGGTCCGCCGACACCCCCGCCCGGGCCCGTGACGCCCTGGCCGGGCACGATGGCCGCATGGCCTGGATCGCCCTGGCCGACCCCGCCCGGGACCAGCTCACGGACCTGGCCCGCGTCTTCGAGCTGCCCCCGCTGGCACTGGAGGACGCCGTCGTCGCCCACCAGCGCCCCAAGGCCGAGCTGTACCGCGACGTCCTCTTCGCGGTGCTGCGCCCGGCCGGGTACGACGAGGACGCCGAGGCGGTGCAGGTCGGCGAGGTCCACGTCTTCGTCGGCGGGGACTTCGTCATCACCATCACCCACACCGGGCAGCTGGACCTCACCGCCCTGCGCCTGCACCTGGAGGGCGACCCCCGCCTGCTCGCCCACGGGCCCCTGGCGGTCCTGTACTCCGCCCTGGACCACGTGGTGGACGCCTACGCCCCGACCGTCGCCGCCCTACAGGAGGACATCGACGAACTGGAGAACGAGGTGTTCGCCGGGGCGCGCGACGCCTCCCGGCGCACCTACCGGCTGGCCCGCGAGGTCATCCTCCTCCAGCGCGCGGTGGACCCGCTCGGCCGGGTCCTGGAGGACCTCATGGCCCGCCTGAAAGATTCCATCGAGGGCCGCGCCCACGGGCCACGCCCCGACGCACCCCATCCCCGCGGCCCCCGCCCGCGCGGGGACCGCGGCGGCCTGGAGCACCTGTACGGCCACCTGCGCGACATCGCCGACCACGAGGCCGCCGTCCGAGAGCGCGTCGACGGGCTCGGCCAGCTGTTGCAGAACATCATGTCGGTCAACGGCACCCTCGTCGGCCAGGCCCAGAACGAGGCCATGAAGAAGGTGTCCTCCTGGGGCGGCATCCTGGTCGTGCCCACCCTCATCGCCTCGATCTACGGCATGAACATCCCGCCCGGGCCAGGCTTCCACTGGACGTTCAGCTGGTTGCTCGCCCTGCTCCTCATGGGGCTGTCCAGCCTCGGCCTGTTCCTGCTCTTCCGCCGCAACGGCTGGCTGTGACCCCGCCCCCGATAGGCCGCCCGACCCCGCTCACATCCGCCAGGGCAGGTTGCGCCACGGGCTCTCGGGGTCGGTGACCAGCACCTGGTGCGCCTTCACCGAGTCCGTGTAGTACACCCCGAACTCCCCGTCGTCGAACCCCATCGCCCGCCCCAGGGTGAACCCGGCCGACATCTCCTCCCACGACCCGTGGTGGCGCATCGACATGGCCCCCGCCCGGACGATGTACGGCAGGGCCGCGTCCTCGGCGGCGTACCCGGCGTTGACGCCCCACCGGGCCAGGTTGACGGCCCGGCCGAAGTCGTAGGCGCGCACCGTGCGCACCACCGCGCCCCGGGGCAGCACCCCGTCGGCGGCCATGCGCTCCTCGTACTCCCACACCCGGGCCGCCTCGACCACCATCTCGTCGTAGGTCTCCCGGGGCGCGCCCCGCTCCCGGCACCAGTACCCGATGAGGTCGGGCCAGGCCCCGGCGTCGAAGGGGACCCCAGGGCGGGAGTCCACGGCCCGGGCGCGCAGCTCCAGCACCAGGGACAGGGCGGTCGGCTCGCGGTCCGGGCCGGTCAGGGCCGCCAGGGCCCGCTCCCACCCGGCGCGGTCGGTGATGCCCCAGGACGAACGCAGTTTCTCGCGGTCGTCGCGCGCGTCACAGCACGAGCAGGCGGAGTGGACCGCGTTCCACACCCCGCCGTTGGCCACGGGCATGTGCGCGCCGTTGGCGAAGGCGTGCGCCAGCGGCCCCTGGAACACGCCCCGGGGGTCGCTGCGCAGCCGCGGCCTCTTGGTGAACAGGCCCATCTCCGTCCGCCTCTCACGGTCCTTCGAACCTCGCACGGTCCCTGGGAGCCCAGGATCCCAACACCGCCCGGCACCGCCTAACGCGGGTCGAGCCGTCCAACACCGCCTAACGCGGGTCGAGCCGCGCGGAGATCTCGTCTGCCAGCGTCCGCGCGGTGCTCTCGTGCGTCCGGGCGTCGGCCAGCCGCTGCTGCCACCGCTGCGCGGCCTGGTCGGCCTCCCTCCGCAGCCGCTGCACCCGCTCCCTGTTCATGTCCGTCGCGTTCCCGGCCTCCCGCAGGTCGTACATGAAGGCGCCGCCCGCGCCCACCGCGCACACGACGGCCAGGACCCACGCGAACCCGGACTGGGTCACCAGGCCGAAGAGCACCAGGAGCACGGCCGCGACCCCGAGCCCCCACATGTAGGTACGGCCGCCGTGCTCGGCGGGGTAACGGGTGGCCAGCTGCGCCTCGGCCCGGTGCATCTGCGCCGAGGTCAGGCCCTGTTCGGTGATCTCGACCCGGACCCCCTGGACGGTGATGGTCGTGGACTCCGGCAGCGGGGTGGCCGACCGCCGCAGCAGGTCGTCGACGGACCTCATCACGGCCGGGCGCTGCAGGACCAGCGCGAAGGTGCTGCGGTGCGGGGTGGCCTCCGAGGCGCGCAGGTCCTCCCGCAGCAGGTCGGCGACGGTGCCGACCTCGTCGTCCCAGCCGGGCCTGCGCCCGCCGCCGCCCCCGCCCTGTTCGATGATCGCGCGCAGCTCGTTGGCGCGGGCGATGAGCGGCGCCTCCTCGGGGGTGCCCTCGCCCACCAGGGCGACCAGCGCCTCGGACAGGAAGGACGCGCTGCCCTCGTCGGGTGCGACCCCCTCCACGTGGGTGTCCTCGCTGCCCAGGGCGGTGATGCGGGCGATGTCCTCACGCAGGGCGGTGAGCCTCCCCACGGCCGTGGCGCGGGCGTTCAGCGCCCCCTCGCCCTGGACGGAGGCGGCGCCGCCCCCGCCGCCCCCGCCGCCCCCGCCGCGCCCGGTGCGGGAGGACCGGCCCGAGGACCCGGCGGGGGCGGGCGGGTCGAGCGGGGGCAGCTCGGCCTCGATCCGGGTCCAGTGCCGCAGGGTGGAGAGCAGCAGGTGCTCGCGGGCGTCCTCGCCCAGGGACCCGTCGGCGGTCAGCATCCACAGGGCGCGCCGGCCCCGGGTGACCTGCTCGTCGGGGGCGGGCAGGTGGGGGAGCAGCTCGCCGGGGCCGCCCAGGGTGCGGGCGTACTCGGCGCGGGTGAGGGCCGTGGCCAGGACCGAGAAGGCGGCGGCCCGCTCGGGGTCGCGCCGGGCCGCCTCGTCGAAGTGCAGGGGCGCCTTGGCGGGGGAGCCGGTGAGCAGGGCGTGCAGCCCGTGGGCGGCGGGCAGGAGCCAGTAGTCGGGGACGTCCTCCAGCTCCAGGGCGGCGGGGACCGTCCCGTCGAGCATGGCCAGGACACGGTGCCGGGCCAGGGCGTGCGGGCCGAACGCGGCCAGGGTGGCGCGGATGTCGCTGAGTTCGATGAAGGCGTCCAGGGTGGCCGAGACCCGGTTCAGCCGCTGTTCGAGGCTGCCGCGCAGGCTCGACAGCTCCGAGCGCATCCGCTTGCGCTCGGAGTGCAGCATCGAATGGGCCGAGCTGACGTCCTCCTGTAGCTCCCTGATGCGACGGTTCTGCGAGTAGTCGATCCAATCCATGCCCGTTGCGTCTCTTTCCAGGTGTCCGGGGAGGTGTGCGCTGGGGGTTCGATGTCCGCGGGAGGCCGCGGGTTCCGCATCCGGGCCGAATGTGAGCGTTCGGTGACCCGGGCGGATCCCCGCGGCCACGGGGGTGGTGGCGCACGGTATCGGAAGCACTACCCAGAAGGGATTGGTAATACGAATCGCCGGGCCTAGCATGGGAGCGCTCCCGCTCCTGGAAGGCCACCGATGGACCACCCTGAACTGCCCCCGCACCTGCTCTTCGGTACCGCCACCGCCGCCTACCAGATCGAAGGCGGGGTGCACGAAGGCGGTCGCGGCCCCTCCATCTGGGACACCTACTCCCGCACCCCCGGCCGGGTCGCCCGCGGCGAGACCGGCGACGTCGCCTGCGACCACTACCACCGCTACGAGGAGGACGTCGCCCTCCTGGCCGCCCTGGGCGTGGACCTGTACCGGTTCTCCGTCGCCTGGCCGCGCGTCCAGCCCACCGGCGCGGGCCGCCCCAACCCCGAGGGGCTGGACTTCTACGACCGGCTCGTCGACACCGTCCTGGCCGCCGGGATCGACCCCGCCCTCACCCTCTACCACTGGGACCTGCCCCAGGCGCTGGAGGACACCGGCGGCTGGCGCGCCCGCGACACCGCCCACCGCTTCGCCGAGTACGCCCGCGTCGTCGCCGACCGCCTGGGCGATCGCGTCAACCGGTGGATCACCCTCAACGAGCCCTTCTGCACCGCCTTCGTCGGCCACGCCGTCGGCCGCCACGCCCCCGGCACCCGCGAGGGGACCCCCGCCCTGGCCGCCGCCCACCACCTGCTGCTGGCCCACGGCCTGGCCGTCGGCGAACTGCGCGCGGCCGGCGCCGGGGAGGTCGGCATCACCCTCAACCCCGACCACCTCGTCCCCGCCACCGGCTCCGCGGCCGACCTGGCCGCCGTCGAACGCGCCCGCACCCTGCACAACCGCGTCTGGCTCGACCCCCTATTCGCCGGGGCCTACCCCGGCAACGAGAAGGAGGTGTGGGGCGACCTCGTCGACGACTCCCTGCGCCGTGACGGCGACCTCGCCGTCATCGGACAGGACCTGGACTTCCTCGGCGTCAACTACTACCGGCCCATCAAGCTCCGCGACGCCCCGCACACCGAGCCCGACCCGGCCGCCCGCACCGCCGTCGACATCGGCACCGAACAGGTCGCCTACGAGGGCGTCCGGCACACCACCATGGGCTGGCCCGTGGTCCCGGAGACCTTCACCGAGATGCTCGTCGACCTGGACCGGCGCTACCCCGGGCTGCCGCCGATCTTCATCACCGAGAACGGGTCCGCCGAGGACGACCTCCCCGACGCCTCCGGCCGGGTCCGCGACACCGACCGCATCGCCTACCTCCACGACCACCTCACCGCCCTGGCCGCGGCCATCGACGCGGGCGTGGACGTGCGCGGCTACTTCGTGTGGTCCCTGCTCGACAACTTCGAGTGGGCCTACGGCTACGAACGCCGCTTCGGCCTGGTGCGGGTGGACTACGACAAGCTGACCCGCCACCCCAAGGACAGCTACCACTGGTACCGCGGGCTCCTCACCGACCACCGCGCCCGCCGCGCCGCGGCCCGGGACTGAGCCCCTCCGACGCCCCGCCCACCCTCCGCCCCGTGTTGGAAAACGTCACGATCTGCGGCAAGCTGTCGGTGTCCGCGCACGGGGCGCGGGGGGCGGAGACGAACGGAGGCGCGGCATGACGACGCCGCTGGAATCATCGGGCCCGGGCACCAGCGGCAGCCTGCGCGCGGCCCAGCGGATGTTCCAGCTGCAGAACAGCCTCGTGGAGCTGCTGGGCACCAAGCCCTTCAGCAGCATCTCCTACAAGGAGATCACCGAGGGCGTCGACATCGACCGCTCCACCGTCTACCGCTACTACAACCACAAGAACCAGGTGCTCCAGGCCGCCGTCGACGTGCGCCTGGCCACCTTCGCCTCCCGGCTGGACCTCACCTTCGGCCGGATGGAGTCCATCGACGGCTACCTCGGGCGCCTCATCGACGCCTGGATCGAACTGTGGCTGGAGTCGGGCCCGGTGCTGGCCGCCGCCTCCGGGCTGGGCGCCGAGCCCGGGCCCGAACGCGACTGGTGGCGGGGCTGCATAGAGCCGTGGATCGAGGCGGTGCGCGAGGCCGTGGAGGTCGCCCGGTTCGTGGAGGAGCTGCCCAAGGACGGGCGCCCCGCCCTGCCGCTCGCGGAGATGACGGTGGCCCTGTGCCTGTCGACGTTCACCAGTGAGCTGACCGTCCCGCACACCGAGGGGCACCGCACGGCGGTGCGCGACCTGCTGCTGGACGCGGTGCTGCGCATGCTGGGCCGCCGCTGAACGCGGTGCGCGTCGCCCGGCCGGGTCGGCCCCGGCCCGCTCGGTCCTGGTCCGGTCGGCCCCGGTGGCGTGCGGCCCGCCCCGGTCAGCCCCGGCGGCGGGCGATGTCGCCGAACGCGCCCACGACGGCGCCCAGGGCGAACATCGAGGCCTCGTCCTCGTCCATGTGGACCAGCCCGGCGGGCAGCAGTACCCGGTAGGGCTTGTCCTCCTCGTGGGAGAGGATCTCCAGGCCGTCGATGATCCCCTGGCCCTTCAGCATGAGAAGGGCCTCCTCGACCCTTCCCCTGCGGTCGCCGCGAGACCAGATGGACATCGTTCAACCCTCACTAGGCCCGGGGCCGTCGCGAGCGGGCGCACGGCGACGCGGTTCCCGTCCGGACGGGCCGACAACCCCAGTGATACCACTCGCGCACCCGGCGTACACACCCTGTCCGGATTCTCGTGCTTGTCCGGAAGCGGCCAGTGGTCGGGCTTTGCGGTCGTTGGGGACGCCCGGGGCGGGGACCGGGCGCTCCGGGCGCGCGGGTACCTTCGACCACGACAGCGTCCGCGGCCGGCCCCGTCCGCCCCGAGATCCGCCCCCGAGATCGGAGAGCCGAGCGACCATGAGCACGACCGGACCCGCGGCACCCGCGTCCCCCTTCGCCCCCGTGGTGACCCCGCGCTGGCCCGCGTACGCGACCTTCCTCTGGGCGTTCGCGTTCGCCCTGCTCAGTCTGTACTGGGCGCTGGGCGGGGAGTGGCTGCTGGACACCATCGGCGCGGCCGTCACCGAACCCGCGCGCGGCGGCGACCCGGCGGTCGTGGCGGCCGTGTGGGCCTCCGTCGCGGTCAAGTTCGCCGCCGCGGTGGCGGCGCTCGGCCTCCTCCAGCGCTGGGGGCGGTGGTTCCCCGGCTGGTTCCTGGTGGGCGGCGGCTGGCTGGCCGCCGGGCTGCTGGTGCTGTACGGCGGTGCGGGCCTGGTGCAGCAGCTCCTGATGGCGTCCGGGGCCGTCGAGGTGTCGGAGACCTTCGCCCCCGTCCTGTACTGGCACCTGTTCCTGTGGTCGCCCTACTGGCTGCTCGGCGGTGTCTTCTTCGCGCTGTCCACCGTGCACCTGTCCCGGGCCCTGCCGCGCGGGGGCCGACCCGACGCCGGGGTGGGCCGGTGAGCGGGGTCAGCCGGTGAGGACTGTCATGGCGTCGCCGCGCACGTCGACCGCGTTCACCTCCACGGGGACCGCGGGCGGGCCGTCGCCGCGGCGGGGACCGGCCACCGCCAGCACGGGGCCCTCGCCCTCCTCCTCGATTCCGCCCGACACCGTGATGGCGGCGGCGTCGCGCGAGGCCGCCGCCAGGTAGTGCCACCGGCCGCCGGGGTCCTGCCACCAGGCGCCCGCCACCACCTGCCGGTCCAGGTTGCTGCACTCCCAGCCGCCCGCCCGCTCCCCGGCGACCACCGTCCGCGTACCCGCGTCGGTGGTCGCCACCAGCACGGCGCGGGCCAGCCCGCCGCCGTCGTGGGTGCCGTAGCGCAGGCACACCCACCGGCCCTCGCCGCCGCCGGGCAGGTCCTGCACGGCGAACTCCCAGGCCGTCGCCGTCACCACCGGTCCACGCGGCGGGCCTCCCGCGCAGGCGACCTCGCCCCACAGGCCGAACCCGTGCTCGGGGTCCAGCACCTCGTGCGGGCCCAGCCGGCGGATCTCGGCGGGCGGCGGGGGCATGTACCCCAGGTGGGCGGTGGCCGGGCCGCCCAGGTCCACCACCGTGTACGGCTGCCCGTGCGCCACCTCGGGGGCGCGCAGCCGCAGCACCGGGCCGGTCCCGCAGTGCCCGTCCGCGGGCAGCGGACCGGTCACCCCGTGCCCGTCCCGCGCCACCTCGGCCCAGCCCTCCTCCGGGGCGCCCAGGGACGCCGACGCCGCCTCGGTGACCCACGGCGGCAGCAGGTAGCGCACCCCCTCGGCGGTCTCGGACAGGCGGACCGCGGGCCAGTTCGCCACCCCGTTCGCGGGCTCGGCGAACACCTCCACCTCCTCGGCGTCCCCGTCCCGGGTGTAGCGGGCCGTCCAGGGGGTGTCGTGCAGCAGCACCACGTCGCGGCCGTCCACCCGGCCGGCGAACACCAGGCGCGGGTCGCGCGGCGGCCGCCCGTCGTGGTCGGCCCAGGCGGCCAGCGCGGCGTCGGCCAGCTCCCGGTCCCCGACCGCGTCGCCCCGGGCGGGCCAGGCGGTCAGGTCCAGGCGGAAGCTCTCCCGCCAGGCGTCCCCGTCGGCGACCGAGGTCACCGCCACCGGCGCGGCCGCCGACCCCGAACGCCCGGGCCCCGCCTTCAGCGCCGGCACCGCCGCCACCAGCGCCAAGGCGAGCAGCCCGGCCCCGGCCACCGCCAGGACACTCCGGGCGGGCGGCGCCCCGCGCCCGCTCACCCGCACCACCGTCGGGTCCGGCGGGCGGAACCCGTCGACCACCGCGGCCGCCCGATCCAGCGCCCCCTCGGGGTCGGCCGCCCCGGCCCGCCGCAGCAGCGCCGCGGCCTCCTCCGGCGCCAGCGCCTCCACCCGCAGCAGCGCGTACCCGGCGCGCGCCGCCGGGTCCAGCCCGTCCAGCGGCGCCAGCGCCCGCTCGAACGGACCGATCCCCTCCACCGGCGACACCCGCAGCCCGGCCGCCCCGCGCCGCGCCCGCGGCCGCCTGCCCCGCAGCGCCCGGCGCAGCACCCGCAGGCGCACCCGCGGATACTCGTGCGCCCGGGGATTGCGCCGCCCCCACGGCAGCGCGCGCGACACCAGCCGGTGCGCACCCGGCAGCAGGTCGCGGGCGGGCGGCCGCCCCGACAGCGTCAGCAGGGCCAGCAGGACGAGGTTCCGGTACGGGTCGCGGGGGAGGGGGCGCGCCGGGGGAGTGGGCATCGTGGCTCCTCGGGGATCTTTCCGAGCGAGCCTAGGGACCGCGGGCGCGCCGCACCCGCCGAACGCCGATACCCGTCACCTATGTCCCGAAAGTCCCGTCCGGTGGGCGTTCCCGGCCCCGGCCACGCCGATGGGCCAGGGGCCGCGGCCGTGCGCGAAGCGCCGGGGCGGTGCCTGCGGTGAACGGCCCTGCGCGTCCCGCCGGACCGAGCCGGAGCGTGCGCCCTGGAGACGGAACCGGTTCTCCCGGTCCGGCCTCCGGGGCGCGGCGCAGCCGCGGTGCGGGCCGTCCGCCTGCGATGCGGTCAGTCCCGCGGCCCTTCCCGGATGAGGGGGCCGTCCCGCAGCGGGTCGTGGAGCGGTCCGGCGTCCAGGACCAGGTTCGTTCCTCCCATCTCCTCCTCCGGGGAGAGGGGGTCCACCGAGCGCGGACGCCCGGCGCACCGGGTGTCCCGGGGCGGTGCGCCGTCCACCAGGTAGGCGTCCACCGCCGCCGTCACGCAGTCCATCCCCTCGCGGCCGTAGAAGGTGTGGAACCCCTCATCGGCGACGGTGACGAGCGCGTTGTCCAGCCGGGCGGCCATCTGCACGGACCCTTCGTAGACGGTGTTGGCGTCGTACTCGCCCCCGATGACCAGGCCACGCGGGTAGCCCTCCCGCTCCGGTTCCACCAGCGGGTCGGGGGTGTGCGAGGCGAACGTACAGGGCTGGGGCACGTGCCACCCGGCCCCGACGCCGTAGGGGCTGTACTCGCGGACCTGGCGGACGTCGGCGTAGTAGCCCGACAGGCGCGTGGGCCAGGGCGCCTCGCACAGCACCGCCATCATCAGGGAGGGATTGTCGAACTCGATCCCCGGCTCCGGCCACTCCCCGTCCTCGGGGAACCCGGGGTCCTCGGGTGTTTCGACCTCGGGGTAGGGCAGGTCGTTGACGATGTGCCAGAAATCGGCGGTCCAGTGGCTCCACTCGTGCTGCTCGCGTACCGCGTAGCCGACCAGGTAGTCGAACAGGTCCGCCGTGAGGAACCACGGTTCCCCACCGTCCGGCCCCTCGTTGCGGCGGGGGTCCTCCGCCAGCCGCGCGCGGGTCTGCTCGAAGGCGGCCAGCACCTCCTCCGGTGTCGCCCCCAGCCCGTAGACGTCGTCGTGCTCGGCCACCCAGGCGGTGTAGCGCTCCACGTTGGCGCGGTAGCCCTCGCTCTGCCGGGTGAACACGTCGCGCCACATGCCCTCGGGCGGAACGGCGGCGTCCAGGACGCTGCGGTCCAGGCGCTGGGGGAACAGGCTGCCGTACACGGCGCCGAGGTAGGTGCCGTAGGAGCGGCCGAGGTAGGAGATCTCGTCCTCGCCCAGGGCGGCGCGGATCACGTCCATGTCCCGGGCGGTGTTCGCGGTGGTCATGTGCGGGATCAGGTCGCCGTGGGCGCTCTCGCAGGCCCGCTGTGCGGCGATCACCGCGCGGGTGTGGCCGGAGAGCTCGTCGTCGGTGGGCCGGGACCACGTGGCCGGGTAGTGCGTTCCGCAGTCCAGGTAGGGGGTGGAGGCGCCGCTGCCGCGCGGGTCCATCCCGATCACGTCGTAGACCTCGGCGACGCGCTGTGCTCCCAGGGAGGAGAAATCGTGGTCGGGGCGGTCGCCGACGGCCATCTGACGGCCCGTGCCGCCGGGGCCGCCGGGGTTGGTGAGCAGGATGCCGCGGCGCCGATCGGGGTCGGTGGCGCGGTTGCGGCTGATGGCGATGGAGGCGCGCTCGCCTGCGGGGGCGTCGTAGTCGAGCGGGACCTCGATCCAGGCGCACTCCACCTCGCGCAGGAGGTGTTCCTCGCAGGGGGCCCAGACGACCTCCTGTTCGTGGAACTCCCGGAGGGGGTCGTCGGCGGCGGCCGGTGCGGCCGCCAGGGATGCCGCCAGGGCGAGCACCAGGGTGCCCGCGGTGGTGAGCAGGGGCGCTGTGCGCACGGGGGGTGTTCCTTTGCTTCTCCGGCCGGGGCCGCGGGGGCGACGCCGGGGTGTGCATCGGCCCGGCCACCGTATGCACCGCCCCACTCGGAAAGAAGCCGAAAGTCATTGGTAATACGATTTGGCCGGAAGTGGCCACCCTCCCGCCCCGGTGGAGGGCGGGTGCGGCCCGCGGCCGGGTGGCCCGCCCAGGGTTCGGGAGAACGGTGGCGGACGTCGGTGGGGCGGGGCCGAACGGTGGCGGACTCGGTGCGGTGGGGCCCCGTCCCTCCCCGCTGCGGGGGCATACCGGCCATACCCGCCCCAACCGGTCGATCGGCTCTGCCCGCATCGTCCCCACCCCGGCCGCATGCGCTGCCGGAAGGATTCGCGCCTGCGGCCGTCGGATGGAAATCAAAAATCGGAGAACTCCCGCAGTTCCTTTTCTTTCCTCCGGTGCTTCTCCGCGCGTCGGATGTCTCCCGCCGCCTCATTGATCTCGGCGAGCTCCCGGTGCGCGGCCACCTGGCATTCGACCTGCTCCAGCTCTTGGAACATGACCAGCGCTCGCAGTGCGATGCGGTCGGCTTCCTCGATGTCGCCCGTTCTTCTCATGAGGGCCGCCATGTCGAGGTAGGTGTGCGCGCGGTCGTCCCTGGCGTCGGGGCCATCGATGATGGTCAGCAGCCCGAACGCGGCGGACAGATCGCGTTGCGCGGCCTCCATGTCCCCGGTGTCGGCCGCATACGACGCGCGCCGCCGGTGGACGGTCGCCTGCAGGGACCAGTCGTCGGCACGAACGGTGCCCGCCGCCTGTTCGAGGGCCGCTTCGGCCGCGGCTCGCTCTCCGAGCCGATGGTGCAGATCTGCGAGCCTCAAGATGGCTCTGAACTGGTCGTAGACCGCACCGCTCTCTGAGAAGATCGAGATCGCGGTGCGCAGGTGGCCCTTGGCCGCCTCGTCGTCTCCGCCGTTCCGCTGGTAGTCGGCGAGCATCAGCTCGTCCATGGCCGTGCAATAGCTGCAGCCGAGGCGGGTGCTGCAGGTAAGGGCCCTGGACGCGGTGTGACGAGCCTTGTCGAAATCACCTTCGTGCCACTGCAAGCGGGCGAGGCGGGTCAAGGCCGACGAGGCGCAGTGAAGGTCCCCCGCATCGATGAGTTTTCGTGATGCCTGCTCCAGCACCTCTTCGGCGCGGGTCGGGTTCCTGTTGCGGCGAAGCTCCGATCCCCACTGCAGGAGGGCGTGGCCTGCTTTCTTGGGATCGCTTTCGCCGGCCATCCGCACGTATATCTTCTCCGATAGCCATTGGGCGATCGGACCGTCCTGCCTCGGTTTCTTTTTTGAGTGATCGTCCAGGGAGATTTCGATACTCGCGGCGAGTACGAGGTCGGGGCTGAGCAGTGCGAGTCGGCGCGCTTTTCTCAGGTGGGTCCGTTCCTCGCGCGGGTTCGCCACGACCCGGAGGAGATGGGCGAGCCTCTCGTGCAGGTGTGCCCTGGCTTTTCGGTCGCGCACAGGTCTCATGGCGGTCAGGGCCCGGTTGCACAGGTCCACACCTGTGCGGGCGAGGCCGCGCATCTTCAGGTAAGGGGCTATCCCGGCCGGCAGCTTCCAGGCCCAGGGAAGCAGGCCGGACTCCACCACACGCTCGGTGACCTGGAGCAGCCCTTCCCGGTCCTGATCGAGCGCGACGTAGTCCTCTGCCTCGGTTCCCTTGGCCAGCACGTAGTAGGCTTTCGCGAGCCGTGCGAGCGCCTGCTCGGCCTGTGCCGCGGTCTCGGTACGGGCTGAAACCTCCAGCAGGAACGAACGTGCCAGGTCGTGCAGGCGGTACTGGCCGCTCGACCTCTCATCCGCCTCGATCAGATGGAGGTCGTAGAGGTCGTCCAGGGACTCCTCGGCGCGTGGGAGGGACAGATCGGCAAGGGCCGCCGCGGCGGGAGGGGTGATCATGGTGCCGGGATGGTGCGCGATGAGCCGCGCGAACCTCTGCAGATCATCCGAAAGCTCACTGTAGGAGAGCTCCAGCATGTCCTCGACCGCCCGGTGCGGGGAGGACAGGCGGTTGAGGAGCTCCTCCATCGCCGAGTTGGGCCGGTGCGCCATCCACGTCGCCGCCAGAATGACGGCGAGCGGTAGATTTCCCAGGGTCCTCAGTACAGCCGAGATCTCTTCGCGGCGCCCCGATTCGGCGTGGTCGCCCAGGGCATTGGCGAACATCTCCTCGGCCTCCTTGTCCGGTGGGGGGTACAGGGAGATCGACCGTATGCCGGGGAGGGACAAACGGGAACGCGAGGTCAGCAGAATGGCTGATCGTCCTTCCCCCGCGAGCAATGGCCGGACCTGCTCTTCGTCGGAGACGTTATCGATCACGACAAGGAGGCGCCGACTGTTCAGCTCGGCCCGCCAGCGTGCTTCGAGTGCTTCGGATTGCAGGGGGATCCCGGTATTCTCTTGGTCCACTTGGAGCAGGAGGGCTTCGATCGCCTCTGCCGGCCGATATGGATCCTGGCCTGCGACATGCGCGCGCATGTCGAGGAAGAGCACTCCGTCGGGGAAGTGCGAGATGAGCTCGTGGGCGAGGTGGACCGCAAGCGCCGTCTTACCGACTCCACCCATACCGTCAATGGCGAGAATCGTGGCGGATGTGCGTTCGTCCGATCCGATGCGGGACCGTAGTTCCGTCAGTTCCGGTAGGCGTCCGATGAAACCGGGGAGCTTTGCCGGAAGCGAGTTGACGGGGCCGGGGGATTCCCGTACACGTGTGTACTGGTGCCGGTGCTGGTGCACGACTTCGCCGGTCCGGGTGAACAGGCCCGTTCCTCCCCGATTGTCTTTACCGGTCCGGTCGCCTTCGGATCCTTCATCGGGACCGGTGGCCGGTTGCGGTTCCCTTTCGTATAGGTAGGCGAGGACCGCGCTCAGCGCGAGGAGCGCGACGACCAGGCCGACCAGCCACCATTGAACGACCTGCTGGCCGGTGACGATATTGGTGACGGCGCCACCGATTCCCGTGATAATGGACGTCGCTGCGAGGAGAAGTCCACGCTTGCGGCTCACATCTCGTCGTTTCCGCTCCCGCACAGCCGCCCCTTCTGTCCGCCTGTGGCCATTACAGCACCACAGCCTTGCCGGCTTCCGGGGACCGCAGTCACAAGTGCGTAGCGATCCGCGGTGCCAAGGCGCACTGAACGTTTTTCATCCCGCCCCGCGGAGTCGAAGTACCGACACGGCTCAAGCCGTCAGGAGCCGACGCCCTCCGGCCCGGGCCGTCGCGAGCTTTCACCGTCAGGGGATCGGGCCGTCGTACTCCATCCAGAAGTCGACGGCCTCCGGGCGCGGGCGGGGCGACATCGAGCCGCCGCCGTCGAACTCCATGACCTGGTCGGGGTCCTCCGCCACCGTGGACCATACCGGGAGGCCGGGGCCGTTGGGGTCCCCGGTGCGGACGAAGTTGATCCAGTGGCCGCTCATCTGGTCGCGGAGCCGGTGGTCGGTCTCCGTGTAGTCGGCGTTCCCGTCGGCGCCGAGGTTGTCGTACGCGTAGGCCACCTCCGCGCCGTGGTAGGCGCCGTACCGTTCCAGCCCGGGTTCGGGCGGGACGTGGGAGAAGAAGTAGAGGTAGGCGTCCGATTCGCCGGTCCGTGTCTGTAGGCGGGCCCAGCGGTGCATCGCCCTGGTCATGACCATGTCGGTCTGTGCCTGGAGGAGGGAGTCGAGGACCTGCTCCTGCGTCTGACCGGGGTACAGCTCCAGGAACCGCTCGGCGTCCGGGCCGTACGTCTCCCGCGCGGAGGCGCGGTACTCGTCGACGTCGGTGTCCGGGGGCAGGGCCAGGGCGAGGGAGGCCTCGTCCGCGTTGCTGCCGACCAGGGTCGGTACGTCGAGCTGGTCGCCGGCGGCGTAGATGTCCGCGGGTGGTGCGGGCAGGACGTGGCCGTCGACGGAGGGCCGCCAGTGGCCGCTCAGGGAGTCCGCCGCGTCCAGGACGCGGTCGACGGGCATCGCGCGCATCTCCTCCAGGGTGGCCCCGCCGAGTGCCTCGCTCAGCCGGAGCCCGGCGTCCATGGCCGCCTCCCGCGTGTCGAACTGGTCGCCGTTGCCGGTGTCCCCGGTCGTGCCCATGCACGCGCCGCTGCCGGCGATGATGCCGTCCACCAGGCCTTCGGCCAGAGGCGTCGCCCCGAGGATGCAGGCGCTCTCGCCGCCGGCCGACTCGCCCGCGACGGTCACCCGGTCGGGGTCGCCGCCGAAGGCGGCGATGTTGTCGCGGATCCACTCCAGGGCCGCGATCTGGTCCTGGATCCCGTAGTTGCCCGCGGCGCCGTTCCCGGATTCGTCGGCCAGGTCGGGGTGGGAGAGGAACCCGAGGACGCCCAGCCGGTAGTTGAGGGTGACGGTGACGACCTCTCCGCGGGAGGCGAGGGCCTCGCCGTCGTAGAGGGGCAGCGCGCCGGAGCCGGTCGCGAAGCCCCCGCCGGGGATGTAGACGAGGACCGGGAGTTTCTCCGGGACGGGTGCGGTGCTCCGCCAGATGTTGAGGGTCAGGCTGTCCTCGGCGACCGGGTACGGGTTGAGGAGGGTCTCCTCCAGCGGCACGTCGACGACGCGTGCGAGCGCGCGTGTGGTGAACGAGGACCCGCTCTGGACGGGGACGGCGGAGAAGCGGTCGGCGATGAACACTTCCTCCCGCGGCAGGGGCGGCCGGGGCGCGCTCCAGCGCAGGTCCCCCACGGGCGGCTGCGCGTAGGGGATCCCCGCGAAGATCTCCACCGTGCCCCGGTCGTTGAGCACCCCCTCGACGGCACCCTGACGCGTGTCGACGAGCGCGGACGGTGACGGGTCCAGGCCGCCCGCCGGGCGCTGCTGCGGTGGCGGGTAGGCCAGCACGGCCGTGGCGCACACCAGCGCACCCGCGAGCAGCCACGCCCCGGCCCGCACGAGCGCGTGCCCTCGCAGCCACCGACGCGCCGTCGCCCACAGGGCCGCGAGCAGCGCCGCGACGAGCGCCCACCCCCACCACGGGCTCTGGCCGAGCCAGGCGATCACACCGGCGACCGCCGCGATCGGCAGCAGCGGCAGCCCACGCCGGACGGTACCGCCCGGGTACCACTGTCGTTTCTCGGTTCTCACCGTTCACCCTCTGATTCCGTCGACGCCGCTCCGGAGGAACCGACCGGTGGGCCGGGCTCCGCGTCCCCCTCCTCGGGCACCTGCTCCCCGGACACCTGCCCCTCGGACACCTGCTCGTCGATCGAGCGGAAGGCCGGAGCGGCCAGCGCCGCCAGCGCCGTGACCCCGACGAGGACCGCGACCACGGCCCCGGCCACGGGCAGCCCGGCCACCGAGGCCACGGCCGCGAGCGGGGCGCTGACCAGGGCCGGCGCGGACAGCATCACGGTGTTCTGCGCGCCCAGCACACGACCGCGCACGGCGTCCGGGGTGGCCTCGATGGTCAGCACCCCGAGCACACCTCCGGCCGGGGCGAAGAGGAACCCCGCCAGGGCCGCGCCGCCCAGCACCAGCCACGGCGAGGCCATGCTGCCCACCGCGGCGAACCCGACCAGCGCGCCCGCCATCCCGATCACGAACCAGACCCGCCTGCGGACCCGGAGCGCGAAGACGGCGTAGAGCGCCGAGCCCGCGATGCTCCCGGCGGCGATCGCGCTCAGGGTCAGACCCGTGAGCGCGGGAAGGCCCTGCTCGGTGAAGTAGGCGGGCATGAGGGTGGTCTGGAGAACGCTCAGGACCGCGATGAACACCCCGGAGACCAGGGTCGATCCCAGGACCAGCCGGTGGCGGAACAGGAACCGCCACCCGTCGGCCAGGTCGGCCACCGCCCGCCGCAGCGGGCCCTGGGACACCGGCCCCCCGGACGCTCCGCCCCCGGACATCTTGCCCCCGGACACTTCGACGGGCCCGGGGTCCCGGGCCGGGACCCGTCCGGCCCGCGGGTCGATCAGGAGCGTGGCCAGCGCGGCGAGCAGTCCGGTCCCCGCGGTGGCGAGCAGGATGGCCGGAGACAGGCCGAGCAGCGCGACCAGCAGCCCGCCCAGCCCGGGCCCGGCCAGCAGGAGCACGTTGCCCACGGTCTCGCGGACGGCGACCAGCCGGTCCATCCGGACCGGGCGCCCGTCCCCGCCGGCCGCCTCGGCGCCCAGGCGGGCCAGGGCGGGCAGCAGGGTCTCCTGGGCCGTCATGCCCGGCACCCGGATCACCGCACCGACGACGGACAGGGCCAGGAACCAGGCCAGGTTCAGGCCCCACACCGTGTCGATGACCAGTAGCGCCGCCATCGACAGCGCACTGAGCAGGTTGGCGGTGACCGACACCGCGCGCCGGTCCACCCGGTCGACGACCAGCCCGGAGAAGAGCCCCGTCAGAGCGGAGACGGCCATGCCCGCGGTCGCCATGATCCCCGCCGCCAGCACGTCGCCGGTGCGGTCGAGTACCAGGAGCGGTATCACCACGCTCGCGATCCCGGACCCCAGCAGGGACAGCGCGTAGGAGGAGAAGTAGATCGTCGGGCTGCGGCGCACGGTGGCCGGCCTCCTTTCGTGGTCAGTCACGGGGTTCGGGCGCGGACCGGTCCGGTCCGATCAGCCGCCTGGTCGTGCGGCGGAACGCCCAGACGGCCACGACGGCGGCCGCCACCGTCAGCGGGAAGCCCGTCACCGTGTCGGCGATCGCGAGCCCGGTCGTGGAATCGGCCAGGTAGAGCCATTGCCGCACGGCGAACCGGGCGGCGAACACGGCGGTCACCGCCAGGGTGGCGAGGTCGTGCACCCGCAGCGAGGGCCGGTCCCGGCGCCAGGGGTGGGTGTTGCCGTGGAAGAGGTTCCAGACCACCCCGGTCAGCGGGCGCCGCACCAGGACCGAGGCCAGGGTGAGCAGCGCCAGCGCCAGGGAGCCCCAGATCCCGAGCAGGAAGTAGTCGTTGGCCGACCCGGTCAAGGCCGCGATCCCGCCCGCGGCCGCCACGGCGATGACGCCGCCCATCGCGGTGACGGGCGACTCGCCCCGCCACATCCGGAACGCGCCCAGTCCCAGGGCGAGGGCGAGGGCGGCGCTGATCGCGATTCCCAGGGCGGTGAAGGGCACGGCCGCGGCGAAGGCCACGACCGGCAGGGTGGAGTACACCAGCCCCGACGGGCCGCCCAGGCCCTTGAGCACCTCCCGTTTGAGGTCCGCGGGCGGTTCGTTCCGGTCGGTGTTCGTGATCGTGGTGCGGTCGGTGACGTCATGGGCGGGTTCGTGGAAGTTCACGTCGGGTCTCTCCTGTCGTGCGGGCCGGTCGGGGCTGTGCACCGCGGTGCGCGGGCGGTCAGCCCCGCCCGGATCGCCCGCCCAGGTGCCGGGCGATGAAGCGGTCGGCGGCGTCGAACAGGGCGATCTGGTTCTCCGGGTTCACGAACCCGTGCCCCTCGTCGTCGAAGACCAGGTACTCGACCTCCACACCGCGCGAGCGCAGGGCCTCGACGATGTTGTCGGACTCGGCCTTCACGACCAGGGGGTCGTTGGCACCCTGCACCACCATCAACGGGGTGCGGATCCTGTCGATGCGGGTGATCGGGGAGCGGGCGAGCATGTCCGCCTCCTGCTCCGGGACGTCGGGGTCGCCGACGTAGCGGTACCAGTTGTTGATCAGGCCCGGCCGGACGAACGGCGGCTGGGTCCGCATGAAGTTCGCCAGGTCCGAGATCCCGACGACGTCCACGGCCGCCGCGAACCGGTCGGGGGTGAAGGTCACGCCGACCAGGGTCGCGTACCCGCCGTAGGAGCCGCCGACGATCGCCACCCGGTCCGGGTCCGCGTATCCCTGGGCCACGGCCCAGTCGACGGCGTCGATCAGGTCGTCGTGCATCTTGCCCGCGAACTCGCCGATCGCGGCCTGGGTGTGGGCCTTGCCGAACCCGGTCGAGCCGCGGAAGTTGACCTGTAGCACCGCGAAGCCGCGGTTGGCCATCAGCTGGACCGCGGGGACGAACCCCCAGGAGTCACGGGCCCACGGCCCGCCGTGGACCAGCAGCACCAGCGGCAGGCCGGTGGGATCGACCCCCACCGGCAGGGTGAGGTAGGAGGGCAGCTCCAGTCCGTCCCGGGCGGTGATCGTGACCGGGCGCATCGGCGCCAGCTTCTCCGGGTCCAGGTGCGGGAAGGGGCGGAACAGCAGCCGGGACTCCCCGGTGGCGTGGTCGTAGAACCAGGTGGCGCCGGGGTCGCGGTCGTGTGCGAAGGAGACGACCCAGCGCCGGCCCTCCCGGTCGGAGGACACATGGGCCAGGTCGCCCTCGGAGAGCTTCTCCAGGCCGCCCAGGACCTCGGCGAAGTGCGGGTCCAGGGCGTGGACCACCTGGCGTTCGCCGTAGTAGCGCACGCCCAGCAGCTCACCCCGGTGGTCGCGGATCAGCGGCTCGGGCACGGCCGGATCGACCATCATGCGCGCGTCGACGTCGAAGGCCGGGTGAGCGTCGACCTCGGTCTCCTCGCCGGTGGCCAGGTCGACCCGGACCAGCCGGGTGCGGTCGGTGCCCCGGTTGGAGACGATCCACAGGCCGGTCCCGTCCGGTGTGATCTGCCACGGCGACCCCACGGGGTAGTCGGCGCCCTCCCATTCGAGGACCTTGCGCGGCTCGCCGGTTGCGGGGTCGCGGCGGGAGAACTCCACGTTCCCCTGGGCGGTCAGCTCGGAGAGGAACAGCGATCCGTCACCGGCCTGGACCCAGATCTTGCCGGGGCCGGGGCTCCGGGCCAGCAGGCCGAGCTCGCCCGTGGCGATGTCGAGCTCGTGGGAGTCGAACGTCGCGGCGTCGCGGGTGTTGAGCAACAGGGTCACCTTCCCCGGGGTGACCGGGGACGGGGCGAATCCCAGGACCGTGGTCCCGGGGAAGGGGGTGAGGTCGACCGCCGCCGATTCCGGGGTGTCGAGGTCGACCCGGTACAGGTGCCACCTCTGGTCCCCGCCCTCGTCCTGGAGGTAGAGCAGGTAGCGCGGATCGTCGGCCCATTCGAAGCCCTGCACGCTGCGGGTCTCGTCGGCGGTGACGGGACGGGGCTCGGAACCGGGTTCGAGGTCCTGGACCCAGACGTTGAGCCGGTTCTTCCAGGGTGAGAGGAAGGCTATCCGGGTGCCGTCGGGGGAGATCGCCGCGCTGGTGCGCTGCGGTGAGTCGAAAAGGTCCTCGATGGTGTAGAGGTCGGGAAGCGCCATGTTCTCCACTCCTTGGCCTGTGGTTCTGCCGGTGATCGGGTGCTCTTGGATTCAAGCCGCCGGGCCGTTCACGGAGTAGTGCCGCCGTGTCAGCACCCCGCCGTGACATTCGTGCGGGTCGGGGCATGACGTGGTGTCATCGCCGTATTCCGCGACGTCCCTGTTGCGCGACGACCCTGCGCACAGAACGACTCTGCGTACGGAGGGGAGGGGAGGGGCGTGATCCGGCCGAAAAGGCCGCACGGTCCGACGAGAGGGTTCTCGTCGGACCGTGCGGACCTCGGGGTGTCCCGGTCGTGGCCCAGGGAAGGGCCTGTTCCCGGACGGGTTCAGACCATGGGGTTGCCGCCGGCCGTCGCTTCGGGCGGGGTGAGGTCCTGGACGACGTCCCAGTGCTCGACGATGCGGCCGTTCTCCAGCCGGAAGATGTCGACGATCACCACCGGGCCGGGACCCCAGCCGTGGACGAGGCTGTGGGTGAACACGAGGTCGCCCTGGGCCGCGGTGCGCTGCGGCTCCCAGGAGAACCCCTCCAGGCCGGGCACCACGGCGCGCAGCGTGTCGAGGCCGTCGGGCATCTGCGGGCTGTGCTGCACGTACGGCTCGGCCCAGTACCGGTCCAGCGCGGTGAGGTCCTTCTCGGTGAAGAGCTCGCGCATCGCGGTGAGCACGATCTCGGTGTTGCGCGCGGCCTGGTCGCTCGCGGCCGCGGTGTCGGTGTTCATGGTCAGGCCTCCGTGATGGTTCCGACGAGGTTGTACAGGGTGCCGTCGACGGTGACGTTGGAGTACAGCGTCGCGTTCGCGAAGTCCTCCACATGGGTCACGGTGGCGCCGCCGGCCTCGGTCCACGAGTTCAGGTAGACGCCCTCGCGGATCTTTCTCAGGTCGAGCGCGACGGTCTCGGCGTGGCCGTCCGGTGCGAGCCCGCCGCCCTCCTCGACGACGAAGCTGCCCTGCGACGCCGAGTCGAAGGTGAACCTCACCTTCAACGGCCCCAGGTCGAACCGGTAGCTCCTGCCGATCAGCTGCCGTGTCATCGGTCTTCTCCTTCGGTCGGGGCCACGCTGAGGCGGACGGCGTTGGCCCAGGGGTCCTCGAAGCGGACCGTCGCGCCGTCGTCCTGGATCTGGACGCGGTAGTGCCGCATGCGCTCGGTCAGTTCGCCGACGTCGTCGGCGGACGGCACCTCGATGTCGACCCGCCCCAGGCCGAGGGTCTGCTGTCGGCGGCCGGCGCCGCGGCTCCTCCACACGTTCATCGCCATGTGGTGGTGGTATCCGCCGGCGCTGACGAACACGGCCTGGTCGCCCAGGGCCATCGTCACGTCGAAGCCGAGCCTGGTGGCGTAGAAATCGCGTGCGGTCGCGACGTCGCCGACGGAGAGGTGGATGTGGCCGACCCGCGCGTCCCCGGTCGTCTCCCCGGCGAGCCCGCGCTCGTCGAGGTGTTCGCGCAGGTAGGCGTTGGGGTCGAGGAAGAGGGTGCTCATCTCGACCTGTCCGTGGGTCCAGCTCCACTGGGTGCGGTCGCGGTCCCAGTACAGTTCGACGCCGTTGCCCTCGGGGTCGTCGAAGTAGAACGCCTTGCTGACCAGGTGGTCGCTGGAGCCGGTGAACGTCCCCGGGTGCAGGCGCGCGACGGAGTACACCGCAGCGGCCAGGGCGGCCTCCGTGTCGAAGAGGATGGCGGTGTGGAAGAGCCCCGCCTCGTGCGGTGAGGCGTGGCGCAGGCCCGGGGTCTGCACGAGGACGACGACCGGCCGGCCGGGGCGGCCGAGGGTGACCTGCGGCCCGACCTGCTCCAGCACGGTCAGGCCGACCCCGTCGCGGTAGTAGGCGGTCATCGCGTCCAGGTCCGCGACGTTCAGGGTGACGGCGCCCATCGAGGTGCCGGCCGAGAGGTGTGTGTCTGTGCTCATGTTGTCCGTCAACTTGCTTGAACGTTCAAATATTTCCGCGACGAACGTTGTCGCGGGCGGCCGCGGACCCGGACGGGAGGGCCGCCGGAGGCGGCCTATGCGGGCCGGTCCGAGGCATCGGTCCCGCCGCCGGCGCGTCGGTACCGCAGCGCGCCCGAGGGGCAGCGCGCCACCACCTCGGCCAGGCGGTCGGCGTCGGCGTTGTCCGGCCGGATCCACGGGCGCCGGCCGATGTCGAACACCTCGGGCAGGCCGCGGACGCACTCGGCCGCGTGCCGGCAGCGCCCGGCCTCGAAGGTGACCGTGATCGACCGCCCCTCGTACGTCTTCCTGTCGGGTCCCTCGCCCATGCCGCTCCTCCTCGTCGCCGTGTCCGCCTCGGTCGTTCAGTCGCTGACCTTGCTGCGGGACTGGTACGCCAGGTCCCGGTACTCCGGGTGGCGGGAGATCCAGCCCGCGAAGAAGGGGCAGGTCGCGAGCACGCGCAGGTTCGCGGCCCGGGCCTCGTCGAGGGCGGTGCGGGCCAGCGCGGACCCGACCCCCCGGCCCTCGTGCTCCGGCTCCACCTCGGTGTGCACGAACGCGATGAGCTCGTCCGTGCGGATGTACTGCGCCACGCCCGCGATCGCGGGCTCTCCGTCGACGCGGGCCTCGTAGCGCCGCGCCTCGGGTGCGTCCTTCACTTCGACCGCCATGTGCGCCCCCTGGGTCGTTCGGTCCGATCTGGCCGTCACGCTAGCAGCGAATAGTTGATCCATCAACACATGAGTTGGCAAAAAGGCCCCGAGGTCACCGCTGTCGAAAGCCTCGAAATCCCATGTCAGGGCAGTCTTCCGCGGTATCCGCGGGGCCGCGAAGTCGATGATCGGTCAACCGGATGAAGGCGGCCGGTGCACGGTCGTCGAGTCGGCGGGGGCACCGGCCCCCGGGCCGGGGCCGGGCGGGCCCCGGCCCTCCCAGGGCGGCGAACACCCGCCCGCCCCGGCCTCCGGGATGGCCGGGCCGGCAGCCCGCCACCGTTCCGTCCGAACGGCGATGAGCGGGCGCGCCCGCACGGCGCCCCGCCGTCACGCTCTGCCGTCACACCCCGCCGTCACGCCTGGAGGCGCTCGATCTCCTCCACGGTGCCGACCACGGTGACGCGGCCGCCGTCGCCGGGGTCGGGCTCGGGCACCACGTCCTCCGGGTCGACCAGGTAGACCTCGTGGCCGTCGAGCGTGAGCCGCCGTACGACCTCCAGCAGCATCCGGCGGGCCACGTCGTCGAGGGAGTGGACCAGCGTCAGGTCCAGGGCCACCCCCGGTTCGCCGGGCGCGGTGGCCACCATGTCGCGCACGAGCCGCTCCGCGCCCGAGAAGCGGATCGCGCCCTGGAGCTCCACGACCCGCACCGCGTCCGCCCCCGCACCGACCACCCGGGTGCCGTGCACGACCGCGCGGGCCGGTGCCGGGACCTCCATCAGGTGCAGCCCCATGTCGGCGGAGAAGCGCTTGAACAGCGAGACGCCGCGAACGCTGTTCCCGAAGGGGTCGAGCCGGGGGGAGAACGTGGCGATCCCGACCTGCCCGGGCAGGGACCCGATCAGCCCTCCGGCCACGCCGCTCTTGGCCGGGATCCCCACCTGGGTCGCCCAGGTGCCCGCGGAGTCGTACATGCCGCAGGTCGACATCACGCTCAGCACCTGCCGCACCACCGGACCCGGCACCACCTGCTCTCCCGTGACCGGGTTGCGGCCGTTGTTGGCCAGGGTGGCCGCCATCACCGCGAGGTCGCGCACGGTGACCAGCAGCGAGCACTGCCGGACGTAGCCCTCGACCACGGTGTAGGGGTCCTCGGTGAGGATCCCGTGGGTGCGGAGCATGTGCGCGATCGCCAGGTTGCGGTGGGCGTGCTCCATCTCCGACGTGCACACCGACTCGTCCGGGTGCAGCCGGCGCCCGGCGAACGCGGACAGCCCTTCCACGACCCGCTCCAGCCGGGCGGCGGCGTCCGCCCGCTCGGGGCCGACCAGGGAGTGGGTGGCGATCGCGCCGGCGTTGATCATGGGGTTGAGCGGTCGGCCGGTCCCCGCCTGGAGGGAGATCTCGTTGAACGCCTCTCCCGAGGGCTCGACGCCGACTTTCTCCAGCACGGCGTCGAGCCCGCGGTCCGCCACCGCCAGCGCGTAGGCGAAGGGTTTGGAGATCGACTGGATCGTGAACGCGTGGTCCGCGTCACCGGCGGCGTAGACCTCGCCGTCCACCGTCGCGAAGGCCGTGCCCAAACGCTCGGGGTCGGCCCCCGCGAGTTCGGGGATGTAGTCCGCGAGCGCGCCCGAGCCGTCGGATTCGACGGACTCCAGCGCCTCGACGAGGTAGTCGGGGATCGGTGATCGCATACGGCACTCCTTCCCTCTTCCACCGCCCCCTACTGCCTGACCACCGGGTGTCCGCTGGCGATCGAGATGCGGTTGAACGCGTTGATCAGGGTGGTGGTCCACTCCACCGCGGAGATCTGGGCGGTGGTCAGGTGGGCGGCCGCACGGGCGTTGACGGCCTGCCGGTCCAGGGCCGGGTCGATCGCGGTCAGCGACTCCGCCAGCTCGAACGCGGCCCGCTGCGCATCCGTGAACAGGTCGGTCTCGCGCCAGGCCGCCAGCACGTCCAGGGTGCTCTGCGCCACCCCGGCCCTGCGCGCCTTGGGAAGGTGGATGCTCAGACAGGTCGAGCACCCGTTGATCTGGGACACCCGGATGTTGACCATCTCGATGAGGTCGTCGCCCAGGCCGGCCTCGTGCGCCGCGGTCCGGGAGGCCGCGGCCGCCTTGATCATCGCCCGGTAGACCAGGGGGTGCTCCTTGTCGATGTAGGGGCGCTCCGCGCTCATGCGCCACCCGCGTTCTCGACCGTCTCCTTGACCAGGGCGAGGTCGGCCGGCCGCGGCCGGCGGAACCTGCCGCCCTGGGCCGCGTACTCGTCGCCGTGCTTCTTCAGGTGCGCGGCGAAGAGCGGGCACACGGGCACGACGGTGAGGTTCTTGTCGATGGCGTCGGCCAGCGCCTCACGGACGAGCAGCCCGGCCAGGCCCCGGCCGCCGAACTCCGGGGCGACCTCGGTGTGGAAGAAGACCCGCTCGTCGGCGGCCTGCGGCGGGTCGACGAAGTCCGCGCGCCCGGCGAGGACGCCGTCGTCCACGCTCACGGTGTAGGCGCTGATGGCGCGTGCCCGGTCGAGCTCGATGTGCGCGGTGGCGCCGGTCTTGTCGGTTCGTTGTCCGGTCATTGCGGATATCTCTTTCTCAGTTGTCGAGCTGTGCGTGGGGCGGCGGGTTCTTCCGCGGGCGCATCCGGACCGGCGGCAGCTCCGGGGCGGGGATCCTCGCCATCCCCTCGCGGTTCCTCCCCGGGCCGCCGTGCCCCACGTACCCCTCCACCCGCCCGAACCGTTCGCCGTGGTTCTGCCACTCCTCCCGGTAGCGTTCGATCTCCTCCGTCGAACGCGCCAGGAAGTTCCACCACATGACGACCTCCTCGCCGAAGGGGGCGCCGCCCAGGAGCACGAGCCTGGCCGCCTCATCGCCGTCGTTGGCCACACGCAGGGTCCGGGACCCCACACCGGTGTAGCCCACGGCGTCCTTGGGCACGTGCACGCCTTCGAGCGTGACGTTCCCACCCGTGTCCACCAGCAGGCCGTGCTCGAACCCGGGATCGACCGGGAGGTCGAGGACACCGCCGGGGCGGATCCTGAGCTCGGCCCCCACCAGCGGCGTGTACATGCGCACCGGCGACCGCGAGCCGAGCAGCGAACCGAGGAACACGAGCGCCGAGCCCGCGGCGAACTCGACGGGTTCGGGGGAGTAGTGCTCGAACCCGCGGACGGGGCTGTGGCGGGCCTCCTCGGGCAGGGCGACCCAGAGCTGCACCCCGTGGATCCGCTCCGCGTCCGGGGTGGACGTCTCGGAGTGGCAGATGCCCGCACCCGCCGTCATCAGGTTCATCTGCCCGGGAAGGATGTGGGCGGCGTGCCCGCCGGAGTCGTTGTGGGCGATGACGCCCTCGAACAGCCAGCTGACCGTTTGCAGCCCCGTGTGCGGGTGCGGGGCCACGTCCATGCCGCCGGTGTCGGCCACCTCGTCGGGCCCGTAGTGGTCGACGAAGCACCACGCGCCGATCAGTGAACGCTGGCGCTGGGGCAGGGTGCGGCGCACGTTCGTCGCGCGCAGCCCGCCCAGGGGCACGGTGCGGGCGGTGATGATCTCGACCGGGGCGCCGCTCCCGCGCGCGGCCAGGGGGCCGGGGAGGCCGCCCTCAGCGCACACGTGGGTGTCCGGGTGGGCCTCTGTGTTGGTCATCGTGGTCCTCCTCGGACATCGTCGTTTCCCTGAGCGGAGGTCGCGTGCCATCGGAGGGGTCGTCCTCCGGTGCGGGGCGGTCCCGCTGCCCGAGGTCCGCGGCGGCCTCGTGGGGCGGCGGGAACCGCTGGAACCCGGTGCCGCGTCACCCCGATGCTAGATGATGAATCAACTTCTGCGCGAAGCCCCCCGGGGGTACGGGGCCCGGATCCGTGTTTGGTTGACCCATCATCCAATAATGCTATTGGATGATGAATCAACCAATCGGCCGGCCCGATCAACCGGCCCGATCAACCGGCCCGACCGGACGGCGACGTGCCGTCCGGGCCGCCGGAACACGAGACCCCGGAGAGGGACCCCCCATGAGCACCGAATCCAAGAACGGACTCGACGCGCTGCTGACCCCGCAGGAGAGCGTCCTCCTCCTGATCGACCACCAGCCGTTCCAGGTCGCCAACCTGCACAGCCACGAGCCGTCGATGGTCGTCAACAACGCCGTCGGCCTAGCCGAGGCCGCCGTGCTGTTCGACGTCCCGACCGTCCTGACGACCGTGCTCGCCGAGCGCGGCGGCCACCTCGTCCAGGCGGTCCAGGACGTGTTCCCCGACCAGAAGCCGATCGACCGCACGCTCATCAACACCTGGGAGGACGAGCGGGTCGTCGACGCCGTCAGGGCGACCGGCCGCAGGAAGCTGATCATGGCCGGCCTGTGGACGGAGATCTGTGTGGCCATGCCGGCGATCCAGGCGGCGGGCGAAGGCTTCGAGGTCTACGCCGTCACCGACGCGTCGGGCGGTGTGTCGGCGGAGGCGCACGACATGGCCGTGCGGCGCATGGTCCAGGCCGGCGTGTCGCCGCTCACCTGGCTGGCCGTGGTCGCGGAGTGGCAGCGCGACTGGGCCCGCGAGGAGACCGTGCAGGGTCAGGCCGAGATCCTGATGCGGCACGGCGGCGCCAGCGGCGTCGCCTTCGCCTGGGAGATGCAGCTGCTGGCCGACCGCGCCTGAGACGGGGCCGACACGGCCGCGGAACGGACCCCCACCCAGGGCGGGTGGGGGTCCGTTCCCGCCGCCTTTTCCTGTGGCGCGGGCCACATCATGCGGTCTTGACCCGGACGCGACGTCGGAGTTTTGACTGGGCGGCGTCCGAGCAGGCCGACCGAACAAGGAGAAGTGGCCCGATGACCGCTACGGCACGAGAACCCCGAGAGCCCCGAACACTGAAATCCGTTCCGCCGGGAGTCGAATACCACCGGGTGCTGGCGGGGGAGGAACGCCGCATCGGCCGCGGCATCCTCGCCATCGTCCTGCTCCTCGGGGGCATGTTCGGCGCCATTATCGCGTTCCAGCTGGTGGGCGGATGGATCGACGGCATCCTGTGGCCCGGTGTTCCGGGCGACGAGCGCCTGGTCCTCACCCCGTTGGCCCACGCCGGCAGTCTGATCGCCGTCGGGCTGGTCGTCCCGTGGAGCATGTTCCTCCAACGATGGCTCTACGGGGTGCGGGGTGCCTCGCTGAGCTCGGTCGCGTCGGGATTCCGCTTCGACCTCTTCGGGCGGGCCGTACTGACGGTGACCCCGGCCTTCCTGATCGCGCTCGCCGTTTTCGAGACCGTGTCCCCCGGGGAGACCGCCATGTGGCGGCACGGCGACGTCATCTGGCTGCTCGTCGTGACCGTCCTGCTCGTGCCCCTGCAGTCGGCCGGCGAGGAGTACGGTCTGCGCGGGCTCGTCTTCCGCATCGCGGCCGGCTGGGGGCGCGGTCGGTGGACGTCCCTGATCCTGGGTATCGGGGTGTCGGCCGCCCTGTTCAGCGTCATCCACACCGCGAGCGACCCGTGGTGGAACGTGTTCTACCTCCTTTTCTCCTTCGCCACGGGATACGTCACCTGGCGCACCGGCGGGGTCGAGATCGCGGTCGTCGTCCACGCGGCCCTCAACACCCTGACCTTCATCTTCTGGATCGCCCTGAACGCCGACATCTCGGCCAGGTTCGACCGTTCGGCGGGTGGCCTGGACAGCGTCCTGCTGATCACCGGGACCACGGTCTTCATCGGTACGGCGGCGGTCGTGTGGTTCCGGACCCGGCGCTCCGGCCCGGCCAGGACACCGTTGGCCTGACCCTGTCCCGAGGCGGCTTGACCCTGTTCCGGAAACACGGTGTCCACTGTCCCCCGGAACATCGGTCGTACCGAAGGGGGCGGACATGAGGGACCAACGGCCACGGTGGAGAGCCGGGCCTCCGGGGCGTCGGAGCGCGGCCGCGAAGGGGGCCGGCCTGCTCGCGCTGGCCGGCCTCCTGGCGGCGTGCGCTCCGGCGGAGCCGCAGGAGCAGCGGCCGGACACCGGATCGCCGAGCGCCGCGCTGGCGTTCGCGAGGCCGGCACAGAGCGAGATCACCGAACGGTTCGACCTGGTCGGCTTCCTGCCGCCCGACGCGGACGAGGGCACCCGCCGGCGCCTGGCTGAATGCGTGGCGTGCGTCCTCGCTGAGCACCGGCGGAACCACCCCTGGTTGACTTCCTCTCCCTCCCGGAGGAGGGGGAGTCCGGAACCACTTACCGGTGGTTCGGGGCATTCGCCCCGTCGCGGGTCGCCCCGCGGCCTTCCTGCTTCGACGCCGACAGCCCCGTCCGGGAAGGCTCCCGTTGAGGTCTCACACCGGCTCCACAGGCAGCAACCGCCAGCCCGGCGGCCCTGATGTTGTTCGCCGCGTTCACATCGCGGTCATGCACCGTCCCGCACCGGGGACAGGTCCACGCCCGCACGTCCAGCGGCAGCTTCCCGTGCACGTACCCGCACCCGGGGGCCGAGCACACACGGGTGGAGGGGAAGAACCGGTCCACCACGACCAGCTCCCGCCCGTACCAGTCCGCCTTGTACTCCAGCATCGACCGCAGCTCCGACCACGCGGCATCGCTGATGGCGCGGGCCAGGCTGCGGTTCTCGACCAGGGTGCGCACAGTCAGGTCCTCGATCACGACCACTTGGTTTTCGCGGACGAGACGAGTGGTGAGCTTGTGCAGGAAATCCCTGCGCCGGTCGGCGATCCGGGCGTGCACCCGCGCCACCCTCCGCCGCGCCTTGGCCCGGTTGGCCGACCTCTCCTGTTTGCGGGACAGCACCCGCTGGGCCTTGGCAAGCCGCGCTCGGTCGGCCCGCTCGTGCCGGGGGTTGGTGATCTTCTCCCCCGTGGACAGGGTGACCAAAGAGGTGATCCCGGCATCGATACCGACCGCGTCATTCGGGGCCGGGGAGGCTTCGACGGTGTCCTCGCACAGGATCGACACGAACCACCGCCCGGCCGCATCCCGGGACACCGTCACCATGGACGGGGTGGCGTCCTCGGGCAGCGGGCGGGACCAGCGGATGTCCAACGGCTCGGACATCTTCGCCAGGAACAGTCCACCGTCGCGGTAGCGGAAGGCGCTGGGGGTGTACTCCGCGCTGGCACGTGACTTCTTGCGGGATTTGAAGTGCGGGTACTTGGCACGACCGGCGAAGAAGTTGGAGAACGCCCCTTGCAGGTGTCGCAGCGTCTGCTGCAACGGGACCGAGGAGACCTCGGCCAGGAAGGCGAGATCGGCGGTCTTCTTCCAGCCGGTGAGCATCGCCGAGGTCGCGTTGTAGTTGATCCGCTCCTGGCGCTGGTACCAGGCCCGGGTGCGGGCGGCGAGGGCTTTGTTGTAGACGAGGCGGACACACCCGAAGGTGCGCGACAGCTCCGCCGCCTGCGCATCTGTGGGGTAGAAGCGGTACTTGAACGCCCGCTTCACGATCTTCCTCGCCATGGCTCACATTTTATCAGCTTGTTTGTGAATACCCGACCGGGAAAGAGAAGGGTGTTTTCTCCCGGTCATGAAGGACCGGGTTTCCACCCCCGACACATCGATGAAGTACCCGGAGAGCCGCCTGACCAAGACCCCGGACCGGGCCGGGGAGATCGCGATGCGGGCCATCGCCGACCTCTACAACGAGGCCCAGCGCGACGTCCTGTACCGCGCCCACCTCCACCTCCGGCAGCGCCCCGACCCCGAGGTGTAGCGGGGCGGCCCGCCCGGCCGGTGTGCGTCAGGACGGGGTCGCGGACCGTCCGCCCAGGTGCCGGGCGAGGAAGCGCTCCAGCGTGGTGTACAGCTCGATGTTGCTGTCGGCGTTGATGAACCAGTGCCCTTCGTTCTCGTTGAGCAGGTACTCGACCTCGGCGCCGCGGGCGCGGAGCGCGTCGAAGATCCGGTCGGCGTGGCGGCGCGGTACACGGACGTCGTTGGCGCCGTGGATGAGCAGCAGCGGTGCGGTGATGTCGTCGACCCGGCTGATGGGCGAACGGGCCGGCATGTCGGCCCGCTGCCCGGGGATCGCGGGGTCGCCGAAGTAGCGCAGGTAGTTGTTCACGAGGCTGCGGCGGGCGAACGGGACGATCCCCTCGGCCAGGTCGGCCAGGTCGGCCAGGTCGGACATGCCGGTGTAGCTGACCGCGGCGGCGAACCGGTCCGGGGTGAAGGCGGCTCCCACGAGGGCGGAGTAGCCGCCGTAGGAGGTGCCGTAGATCCCGACCCGGTCGGGGTCGGTGTGGCCCTGGGCCACGGCCCGGTCGACGGCGTCGATCAGGTCGTCGTGCATCCTGCCCGCGAACTCGCCGATCGCGGCCTGTGTGTGGGCCTTGCCATAGCCGGTGGAGCCGCGCATGTCGACCTGGATCACCGCGTAGCCGCGGTTCGCCAGCAGCTGCACCTCCGGGTCGTAGACCCAGGCGTCGCGATACCAGGGTCCACCGTGCACCAGCACCACCGTGGGCAGGTCGCGCTGCTCGACACCGATCGGCAGGGTGAGGTGGACGGGCAGGGCCAGGCCGTCACGGGCGGTGATGGTGATCGGGGTGACCGGGGCGAGCCGGGCCGGGTCCAGGTGCGGGAAGGGCCGGAACAGGCGGCGCGCCCGCCCCGTGGTGTGGTCGTAGAACCAGGTCACCCCGGGGTCGCGGTCGTGGGTGAAGTCGACCACCCACCGCTGCCCGGTGGCGTCGCAGGACACGTGCGCCAGGTCGCCGTCGGAGAGCCCGGCCAGGTTCGGGAGGACCTCGGCGAAGTGCGGGTCGAGCGCGTGGATCTCCTGGCGGGCGCCGAGGTAGCGGGCGCCGAGCAGTTCCCCGGTGGTCGAGTGCACGATCACCGAGGAGGGGTGGCGCACGTCCGCCTCGGGCCGCGGGGTGTCCAGGTCGAAGTCGGGGTGGCCGTCCACCTCGGTCTCCTCGCCGGTGTCCAGGTCCAGGTGGACCAGGCGGATGAGGTTCGAGTCGCGGGAGGAGCCGATCCACAGCCCCTTGCCGTCGGGGGTGGGCACCGCCGGCGAGATCCCGAAGGGCGCGTCGGTGCCCGGGAAGCGTGTGATCGGGCGCGGCCCGCCCTCGCTCCACTCCGAGTAGACGTCATCGCCGTCCTCCTCGATGGTGAGGGCCAGCACGCGGGTGCCGGCGGTCAACCAGACGAGGACCTCGCCGGGATTCCGCGCGACGGTGGTCGGCCCGCCGGTCTCCAGGTCCAGTTCGAACAGGTCGATGATGTCGGGGCGGCGCTTGTTGAGCTGCACGTACACCTTGCCGGGCCGGTCCGGGGACTGGCCGGTGCCCATGAGGCGCACCCCTTCGAAGGGTGTGAGGTCCACCTCGCCCTCCTCGGGCCGGGTCGGGTCGACCCGGAACAGGTGCGTGTTCTCGTCGCCGTTCTTGTCCTGCTGGAACAGCAGGTAGCGGCCGTCCGCGGTCCAGAAGGCGGCCTCGATGTCGCGCCGGTCGTTGGCGGTGACGCGGCGCGCCCCCGAGTGCTCGGCGTCGTCGGGGACGGACCAGTCCGAGTCCAGGTCGCGGACGAACACGTTGAGGCGGCCCCGCCAGGGGGCCAGGTAGGCGACCCTGTCGCCGTTCGGGGACAGCACGGCCCGGCTGCGGGTGGGCGGGCCGAAGAACTCCTCGACGGTGATCAGCGCCGATGCGGTGGTCATGACGGTTCCTCTCGGGTTTTCCACAGGTCGAACAGCTCGCAGGTCGAAAGGGCGGCCGCGGGTCAGTGTTCGAGCTCGTGCTCGTGCTCCGCCGCGAGGTCCTGGTGCGCCGACGCGCCCCGGAGGGTGACCAGGGCCCAGAGTGCGGCGAAGAGCATCACGCCGGCACCGGCGAGGCCGGCGACGGTGATCGCCTCGGTGAAGGCGGCCTGGGAGAGCTCCAGGATGGAGGCCCCGGTGTCGCCGCCGACCTCGGCGGCCACCAGCAGCGCCTCCGCCATGGTCGAGGACACCCGTTCGGCCAGGCCCGCCGTCAGGTCGAACGCGTGGCTCCCGGCGGTGACGGCCCTGGTGTACCAGGCGACGAGCACCCCGCCCAGGACCGCGGTCCCCAGCGTCGTCCCGATCTCGTAGGCGGTCTCCGAGGTCGCGGCGGCCTGTCCGGCGCGCTCGGGCCTGACGGAGCTCATGATGATGTCGTTGCTCAGGGTCAGCCCGATGCCCGCACCCAGCGCGACCAGCGAGAGCGAGGCCGCGATCAGCGCGGGGCTCGACGTCGGCGTCAGGAAGACGGTCAGCACGAACCCCGTCACCGCGATCAGGAGCCCGAACACGATCACGTAGGCGGGCAGGAAGCGCTTGACCAGGGTGGCGGCGATGAACGCGGCGGTGGCCGCCAGGAGTGCCTGGGGCAGGAGCCAGACGGACGCCTGGAGCGGGCTGAGGCCGAGCACGAGCTGGAGGAACTGGACGAGTGCCACCAGGGCGCCGACCATGGCGAAGATCGACAGGACGTCCGTGATGACGGCCCCGCGGAAGTACCGCACCTTGAACAGCCGGACTTCGAGGAGCGGGGTGGGGAGCGCGAGCTGCCTGCGGACGAACAGGGCGATCGCGATCAGGCCGACGACCAGGGCCGCGACGCCCAGGGCGATGCCCTTGTCCCCGGTGAGCGCCTTGATGCCGTAGACGAGGCCGATCAGGCCGACGAAGGAGAGCGCGACGCTGGGGAGGTCGATACTGCGCAGGTCGGGGTTGCGGCTCTCGGGCAGCAGGGCCGGGCCGAGGACCAGCAGGACCAGCATGACGGGGATGTTCATCAGGAACGCCGCCTGCCAGCTGAACGTCTCGATGACCCAGCCGCCGACGATCGGTCCGGCCGCCGCGCCGACGGAGGCCATCGCCCCCCACACCGCCATCGCGTAACGGCGCTGGTGGCGGTCGGGGAACATGTTGCGGACCAGGGACAGTGTCGAGGGCATCATGATCGCGCCGCCCACGCCCAGCAGCGCGCGGGCGCCGATCAGCATCCACGGCGAGGTCGCGACCGCGCCGAGCACCGAGGCGAGGGCGAAGAGGACGGCGCCGATGAGCAGGTTCCGCCGCCGGCCGAACCGCTCTCCCAGCGTCGCCATCGCCAGGAGCAGGCCGGCGAGGACGAGTGAGTAGATGTCGATCATCCACAGCTGCTCGGTGCCCGTGGGGCTCAGCTCCGCGGAGATCGCCGGCAGGGCCAGGACCAGGACGGTCCCGTCGATGGTGATCAGCAGCAGCGGCAGGACGAGAACGGCCAGGCCGAGCCAGCTCTTGGCTGTGGCCTTGGGTGGACTGGTCATGATGGGTCCCCGAGGGTCGGTCTGTGCGGACGCCGCTCAGTCAAAACTCCGACGTCGCGTCGGGGTCAAGGCCACATGGGGTGGTCCGCGCCACAGGACACGGCGGGACCGGGACACGGCGGGACACGGGCCGGTGCTCGGGGTGGGGTCAGCCCTGTTCGGGCTCGGTCGGGCGCGGCTCCTGGGCCAGCCGCAGCTGGAGCCGGCGCAGCACCCGGTGCTGGACGGGGTTGAGGCTCCGCTCGTTCAGCTCGTCCAGCAGAGCCGGGATCCGCGGGTCGGGTACGGGTGAATCGGACATTTGCGCCGCCACCGGTCCCAGCCGCGCGACCCACTCCTCGACCAGGGCCGTGACCTCCTCGTCCGGGGTGTCGGGCCCCAGGGCGGAAAAGCGCGCCGTCAGCGGTCCCATCTGCGCGACGGTGTCCTGGCCCGCCTTGTCGATCAGGGCGGCGAACCCCGTCGGGCCGTCCCCGCCGAGCAGGTGCGCGAGCAGGATCAGCTGGTCGTGTTCGTGCCGGGCCATGTCCGCCGACACCCCGGCCGCGGTGGCCGAACGCCACCCCGACAGCTCGGGGGGAAGGTCGGGCGGTGCGCCGCTCCTGCGGAGAGCGGCGATGTCGGCCCGGCGGGCGGTCAGCCGTTCGATCTCGGCGGCGGCGCGGCCGTCGAGCTCGTCGAGCAGCTTCTCCGCGGCCGCCGGATCGTCCAGCACCTCGGGTACGACGGACAGCGGTACGCCGAGCGCCGTGATCCTCGTGATGCGCAGGAGCCGCACCAGGTGGCCGACGTCGTAGCGCCGGTAGCCCCCGGCCGAGCGCGGGGGCTCGGGCAGCAGTCCGATCTGGTGGTAGTGGCGCAGTGTGCGCACGGTGACACCGGCCAGTTCGGCGAGCTCACTGCTGAGCATCGGGCGGCTCCTCGGGGTCCGGGCCGCGTGGCGCGGCCAGGACGGGCCCGGTGGACCGGGCGGGCTGTGGGACCACGGTACAGCGGCGCCGCCGGGCCCTACAAGCCACCGCGTTCCACCTGCGGCATTCGAGCGCAGGTAGATGAAGTGTCAATGACTTCGTTACACTGCGTCCATGACTGCGACGCCGCGCGGGCTCGGCCCGGAGGAGCAGGCCGCCTGGGAGAGCTTCATCCGCATGCAGGAGACGCTCATCGGCCGCCTGTCCCGGCTCGTCCGCTCCGACTCCGGCATGTCCGCGTCCGACTACATCGTGCTCGCCAAGCTCACCGAGGCGGAGGAGGGGCAGCTGCGCTTCCTGGAGCTGGCCAAACTCGTCGAGTGGGAGAAGAGCCGGATGTCCCACCAGGTCACGCGGATGGAGAAACGCGGGCTCGTGACCAAGAGGGACTGCCCCGACGACGGGCGCGGAGCGTTCATCGCCGCCACCCCGCTCGGCTACGAGGCGATCCGGGAGGCCGCACCCGTGCACGCCGAGCACGTCCGCCGCCTGTTCGTCGAGGCCCTGACCCCCAACCAGCTCAGCACCTTCGGCCGGCTCTCCCAGCGGGTCCTGGACCACCTGGAGAAACATCCGGACTGACCCGGCGGCCCGGCCTGGTCTTCCAGCGGCACACGCTCATGTCCGCGACCGGCCTGCATGCGACGACCGGCCGGAATCCGGTCGGCCGCGGCAGCCGGCGCACGTGGGCACGTGGGCACGGATCGGCGGGGCCTTCGCCGTGGGCCCGGGCCGGGTGGTCGCCGCCGACACCCGCCCCTCCTATCCCGAAGGTCCGGTGCGGTGGAGGTCCCGGGCCGCGGCGCTCACGGAGTGACACCAGTGGACATCCAACGGTAGTCGTCTGTTGGTCGGCGTCTGTGCCCGTGTTCAACGGTGTCGAGAAGGGTGGTTGACCGCCGGTCCCCCCGACCGGTCGGAACCCTCACGTATCGAAGAGCAAACCGCATGCTCACGACACACTCCTCACCTGTGCACACGTCGCGCGCCCCGCGGGCGCGCCGCCGACTCCGAGCCGCGCTGACCGCCTCGATGGCGGTCCTCCTCACCGGCCCCCTGGCCGTGGCAGCCTCCCCGGCCGCGGCGTCGCCCGCCGAGGGCGGGGACGACACCGTCTACCGCGGCGGGATCGAGATCATCCGCACCCCCGACGACTCCCCGGACACCCCGGAGCTGACCGGCACGGTGTTCGTCGACACCGACCGCGACAGCACGAGCGACCGCCGCGAACGCGGCCTGGCCGGGGTCGCGGTCACCAACGGCCGCGACGTGGTGCTGACCGACCGCAGGGGCCGGTACCGGCTGCCCGCGTTCGACAACATGACCGTCTCGATCACCCAGCCGTCCGGCTACCAGGTGCCGCTGGACGAGCACAACGTCCCGCAGTTCCACTACAACCACCTGCCGGAGGGCTCCCCGGAGCTGCGCTACGGCGGTATCGAACCGACCGGCCCGCTGCCCTCCGAGGTCAACTTCCCGCTCGTCGAGAGCGAGCTGACCGCCGCCGACGCACAGAGCTGCGTCATCGCCGGCGACCTGCAGACCTACAACGAGCAGGAGATCGAGTACGCGCGGGCCGGGGCCATCAAGGACCTGTCCGAGCGCGACGACTACGCGGGCTGCGGCACGCTGTTCGTCGGCGACGTGGCCGGCGACGACCTGTCGCTCTACCCCGCCATCAGGGAGCTGGTCGCCGAGACCAACGGCCCGGCCCGCTTCCTGCCCGGCAACCACGACCTGGACTTCGACGCCCCCAGCGCCGAGCACTCCTTCGACACCTTCCGTGCGCAGCTGGCCCCCGCGTACTACTCCTACGACGTCGGTGACGTGCACGTCATCGCCCTGAACACCGTCGACTACCCGTGCACTGCCGCCGAGGACAGCCCCGAGGGCATCGAGCGGCACTGCGCCGACCCGCAGGGCCGCCCCTCCTACAACGGCCGGATCGGTGACGACCAGCTCACGTGGCTCGAACGCGACCTGGCCCACGTCGACCGGGACAAGCTGATCGTCGTCGCGGGCCACATCGGCCTGCTCAACTACGCCGACGAGGGCTCCCCGGTGCACCAGGTCGACCAGGTCGCCCGCGTGCACGAGCTCCTGGAGGGGCGCAGCGCCGTGGCGGTCGCCGGACACAGCCACACCATCGAGAACCTCAAGGAGGGCGACGACGTCCGGGGCTGGCGCGACCTCTTCGGCATCGAGGGGCTGCCCTTCCCGCACCTCACCGTGGGCGCGATCTCGGGCGACTGGTACTCCGGCGAGGTCGGCGAGGAGGGCTACCCCACCGCGATCGGCCGCGACGGCGGCCGCCCCGGCGTGGTGACCCTGGACATCGAGGGCGACACGTTCCGGGAGCGCTACACCGTCACCGGCGAGCCCGACGGGGTGCAGACGCGGCTGGGCCTGAACAGCCCGACCTACCGCACCTGGTTCGACGAGCGCCGGGAGTGGAACTCCGACCCCGTCGGCGAGGCACCCGAACTGGACGAGCCCCTGGTGCTCGACCGGGACGACCTGGCCGGGGGCACCTGGGTGACGACCAACTTCTTCCTCGGCTCCACCGGCTCCACCGTGGAGGTGAGCCTCGACGGCGGCCCGGCCGGAGAGGCGGTGCGCACCCAGCGGCTGGAGGGCGAGGGCGTCAACGTAGGGGTCGAGTACTCCGACCCCTACGCCGTCTCCCAGCAGCTGGTCCACGGCGGCAGCGTCGCCGACCGGACGATGCACCTGTGGCGGTTCGACCTGCCCGGCGACCTCGACGCCGGGTCGCACACCGCCGAGGTGACCGCGACCGACGCCTACGGGCGCGAGTTCACCGACACCCTGGAGTTCGAGGTCGTGGACCTGCCCTGAGCGGGTTCCACCCGGGAGGGCCGTCACCCCCAGGGGTGGCGGCCCCGGCGGGCGGGGCCGCCGGGGCCGTCCTTCGGTTCCCGTCGCGGGAGGCGCGTGGGTCAGCCCGGACGCCCGCGCCCGCGGGGCGCCCGGCGCGGCCCGCCCCCGCCGCGCCGGCGGTGCAGGTGGGCCGCGTGCTCCAGGTAGCGCTGGAACAGCGACTCGGCCACCGGGTTGTGGCCGCGCACGCGCAGCAGCCAGTGCGGCATGGTCCGCTCGTGCAGCCACAGGAAGCCGATGGCGAAGCCGAAGCTCAGCATGGCCTGCAACGCCAGGAACGACGGCAGCGGTTCGCGCAGCGCGGGAGCGCCGGTCACCCACGCCACCAGGTGGGTGTCGAACAGCCGGGCGGCCGGGAACCCGAGCAGCCAGTACAGCGCCGGCGGGGCCACCGCGCCGATCGGGAAGACCCCGCGCGCCAGCAGCACGCTGTAGGCGGCGCCCAAGGCGGCGAGCGGCAGGCCCAGGGCCGCTCCCACGGTGCCGGTCACGGCCGGCGGCAGCCCCGCCACCATCCCGACACCCGCGGCGAACAGCCCGGCGACGACGCCGATCGCCGCCCCCGGGACCGCGACCTCCAGGTGGCCGACCGCACTGCCCTTCAGACGGAGGGCGGACGAGGCGGGCATCAGTCGACCACCGCCCCGAAGGCGATCAGCGAGTAGAAGAGCGCGCCCAGGTAGAACACGGCCGCGAACGCGATGACCGCGTTGGAGACGATCCCGGGACGGATGGGCTTGGGCAGCGTGATGTTGTTGACCAGCAGCAGCACCACGCAGTACGCGCCCATCGCGAACGCCGACAGGAACGCCAGCACGTCCAGGATGGCCGCGGGTCCGTCGGCCGGCCCGAACAGCAGGATGAGGATGCCGAAGGCGATCAGCCCCCACAGGAACATGCTGTACAGCTTCGAGAGCCCGAACCGCTTGGCGCCCGGCACGAAGTTGTAGGTCATGTCGGCCTGGCCGCGCGAGAAGGAGTCGAACAGGCCCAGCGTCGCGTTGAGGCCGATCAGCGCGATGAACAGGAAGAACACCGTGCCCAGGATCGGGCTCCCGGCGGCGGAGAAGGCGCCCGCCATCGCGTCCAGCGACGCCTCCCGGTCACCGGCCCGGATCAGCTGCGTCACCTCCGGGTCGAACCGGGCCGCGGACTGGGCCAGCACGGTGAAGGAGATCGTCACCAGCATGGTGATGCCCCAGAACAGCACCAGGGCGTCGAAGGTGACCCAGCGGCGCCACCCCTTCCACTTCTCCATCTCCGCGGGGTCGGAGGTGTCGAACATGAACCCGCGGGAGGGCATGGTCTCCTGCTCCCCGGCGTGCCGCAGCCCCCGGATCTTGGGGATGTGCACGCCCATGCCCGCGCCCTTGTCGCGCAGGTGCAGCGTGTACCACATCTGCTGCATGCCGGAGGGCCCGGCGAAGGCGATCGCGCCGACGATGATGGGGAACCAGGCCGCCGTCATCGCCTCGTCCGGCAGGTACCCGAACGCGAACATCCCGGTGATGGTGGAGGAGAGGTCGGACAGGTCGCCGACCAGCGCCGCGACCACCGACGTGCCGACCACCAGCACGCCGATGCACAGGGAGAGCACGTTCTCCAGCAGGTCGTAGATGACCTTGGCGAGGGTGAAGACCACGCCGACGAGGATCATGCCGGCCACCGCCGTGGCCTGCCAGGGGATGCCGGTCACCCGTTCGAAGGCGGACGCCCCCGCCGACAGGTGGCCCGGCCAGATGTAGACCAGGATCGCCGTCACGAAGAAGAACCACATCAGCGGCTTGAACACGCGCGCGGCGCCGTAGAAGATGCTCTCCCCGGTGGCCATCGCGTAGCGGGACATCTCCAGCATGACCACGGCCTGGAGGGACAGGCCGATCAGGAACAGCCAGCGGATCTCGGGGCCGAAGATCAGGACCAGGCGCGGCCACATGTAGGACTCGCCCATGCCCACGCCCAGGGCGACGAGGAACACGGTGGGTCCGAGGATGTGGATGGAGGGGGGAGCCTTGGGCAGGCTCCGGATGGGCATCGGCTCCAGCCGGCCCGCCTTCCAGTACCGCTCCTCCCGCGGGGGCGCGGCGGCGGTCTCGGCCGGGGGGTCGGCGGGGGAGTCGGTGCCGGCGGCGGTCGCCGGCTCGGCGGGGGGAACGGACTCGGAGGGGTGGGCGCGGCGCTGCGCCGGGATGTGGGCTCCCCGGGTTCCGGGCGAGGCCGGGGGGTCGGAGGACTGGGGGGCGGGGGGTGAGGAATCCATGGCGATACTCCGTGTGTGCGCGAATGCGAGTCGATGGTTCGCATGTCGCCCCCGGGTGGTGCGGCACCTCCTGCCTGTGTCGGGTACGCGGAGGGGTCACCGTGCTCGGACGTGGCTGTATCCGCGGTGACGGGGCCCGGCGGCCTTGCGGCGGCGGCTCCCAGGCTGCCGGGCTGTGTGACTGTGTCGCTGGTGCGTTCGATGTGGTGGTCGGTCGGTGGCCGTGTCGTGGCGGCCCGGTCGGAGCGGTTGGCCCCGACCGGGCGTTCGGTCAGAGTAGCCCGGCGGCGCGGGCCCAGCGATACTTCGCGCCCAGAACCTTCACCGGCATCTCGGTCGTGTAGGGGTAGGCGACGATCCCGTGGTCGAACAGCCTCCGGCTCGCCGCCTCCACCTCGGTGTCACCGGAGAGGGAGGCCACCACCGGCTTGTCGATCCCGGCCGCGCGGGCCTTGCTCACCACGTCGATCACGACGTCGGCGAAGACCAGCGGCGGCGTGACGATGGTGTGCCAGTAGCCCAGGACCAGCGCGTGCACGCGGGGGTCCTCCAGCCCCAGGCGGATGGTCTTCTCGTAGGTGGAGGGCGGCTCGCCGCCGGTGATGTCCACCGGGTTCCCGGCCGCCCCGAACGGCGGGATGAAGGCGCGGAAGGCCTCGTCCAGGTCCGGCGGGATCTCGTACAGCGACATCCCGTTGTCCACCACCGCGTCCGACAGCAGCACGCCCGAGCCGCCCGCACCGGTGATGATCACGATGTTCTCGCCGGTCGGCGCGGGCATGACCGGCAGGGCGCGGCCGTACTCCAGGAGCTCGGTCAGGCCGGGCGCGCGGACCACGCCCGCCTGGCGCAGGATGTCGTCGTAGACCTTGTCGTCCCCGGCGAGCGCGCCGGTGTGCGACCCGGCGGCGCGGGCCCCGGCGGAGGTGCGGCCGGCCTTGAGCACGACCACGGGCTTCTTGGGGACCACCTCGCGGGCGGCGGCCACGAACGCCCGGCCGTCCTTGAGGTCCTCCAGGTGCATGGCGACGGCGTTGGTGTTCTCGTCCTGGCCGAAGAAGGTGAGCAGGTCGTCCTCGTCGATGTCGGCCTTGTTGCCGACCCCCACGATCGCCGACACACCCGTGCGGGTGCTGCGGCTGTACCCCAGGATCGCCATGCCGATCCCGCCGGACTGCGAGGTCAGGGCGGTCCCCCCGGCCACGTCGTAGGGCGTGCAGAAGGTCGCGGACAGCTTCTGCGGCGTGTAGTAGTACCCGTAGATGTTGGGTCCCAGGATGCGGACCCCGTGCCGCCGGGCCACGGCGAGCACCTCGTCCTGGAGCTCCTGCTCGCCGGTCTCGGCGAACCCGGACGGGATGAGGATGGCGCCCGCCACCCCCTTGCGCCCGGCCTCCTCCAGGGCCCCGGCCACGAACCTGGCCGGGATGGCGAAGACCGCGACGTCCACCTCGCCGGGCACGTCGGTGATGGACTTGTAGGAGGTGAGGCCGTTGACCTCGGCCGACTTGGGGTTGATCGGGTGGATGCCGCCCTGGTAGCCGCCGTCCACGATGTTGCGGATGACGGAGTTGCCGATCTTTCCGACCTCGTTGGAGGCGCCGATCACGGCGATGGAGCGCGGCTTGAAGATGCGCTCCATGGACGCCAGGATCTCCTCCCGCCCGAACTTGCGGGGACCCGGGGCGGGCTCGAAGTCCAGGACGAACCGCAGGTCGGCGGCGATGGCCCCGGACGCGGAGGCGAACACGGGGTTGAGGTCGGCCTCGGCGATCTCGGGGAAGTCCGTGACCAGCTCCGACAGGCGCACCAGCAGGTCGGCCAGGGCTCCCCGGTCGACCGCCTCGGCGCCCCGGACCCCGTCCAGGACCTCGGCGGCCCGGATGTCGGCGACCTGGGCCAGCGCCTCCTCGCGGGTGACCGGGGCCAGGCGGAAGGAGACGTCCTTGAGGACCTCCACCAGGACGCCGCCCAGCCCGAACACCACGACCTTGCCGAACGTGGGGTCGGTGGTGGCGCCGACCAGGACCTCCAGGCCGCCCCGGACCATCTGCTGGACCTGCACGCCGTCGATGCGCGCGTCGGGGTCGTGGGCGCGGGCGTTGGCGGTGATGCGGTCGAAGGCGGCGGCGACCTCCTCGGCGCTGTCCAACCCGATCTCCACCCCGCCCGCGTCGGTCTTGTGCAGGATGTCGGGGGAGACGATCTTGGCGGCCACGGGCAGGCCGAGTTCGGCGGCCAGCGCGGCGGCCTCCTCGGCGGTGCGGGCCAGGGCCTCGCCGGGGACGGGGATGCCGTAGGCCTCCGCGAGGATACGGCCCTCGGGGGCGGTGAGGGCGGACCGGCCCTCGGCCCGGGCCCGGTCCAGGACCGCGCGGACCGGGGCGGTGTCGCGGTCGGAACGCTCGGGTGTGTAGACGGCCATGCGCTCAGATCACTCCGTTCGATGAGAGCTCTGCCAGCTCCTGGGCGGTCAGGCCCAGCTCGTCGCGGTAGATGTCGGCGTTGTGCTCGCCGAGCAGGGGGGACCGGCGGACCTCCACCGGGGAGTCGGAGAGGCGGATGGGCGAGGACACGGTGTGGTAGCTGCCGCGCTCGGGGTGCTCGACCTCGGTGACCACGCCGTTCTCGCGCAGGGTGGGGTCCTCGATGATCTCCCGGGTGGACATGATCGGCCCGCAGGGGATGTTGTGCGCGTTGAGCGCGGCGAGCACGTCCCACTTGGGCTGCTCCCGGGACCACTCCTCGATCAGGGCGAAGGCCTTGTCGAGCTTGTCCAGCCGGGCCTCGGGGGTGGCCCACTCGGGGTCCTCGGCCAGTTCGGGCCGGCCGATCAGCTCGGTGATGGGCTTCCAGCCCGCGGGCTGGATGATCACGTACACGTAGTCGTTGGGTCCGCCGGGCGCGGTGCGCACGGCCCAGCCGGGCTGTCCGCCGCCGGAGGCGTTGCCCGAGCGCGGGACCTCGTCGGTGAAGTCGTCGTTGGGGTACTCCGCGAGCGGGCCGTGGGCGAGCCTCTGCTGGTCACGCAGCTTGACCCGGCACAGGTTGAGCACCGCGTCCTGCATGGCGACCTGGACGCGCTGGCCCCGGCCGGTGTGCACCCGCTGGTAGAGCGCGGCGAGGATACCGGCCACTGTATGCATTCCGGTGCCCGAGTCGCCGATCTGCGCGCCCGTGGCCAGTGGCGGGCCGTCCTCGAACCCGGTGGTGCTCATGGAGCCGCCCATGGCCTGGGCGATCACCTCGTAGGCCTTGAAGTCGGCGTACACGCCCGGGCCGAAGCCCTTGATCGAGGCGTAGACGAGCCTGGGGTTGGTCGCGGCGAGCACCTCCCAGGTGAACCCCATCCGGTCCAGGGCGCCGGGTGCGAAGTTCTCCACCAGGACGTCGCTGCGGCGCACCAGGTCCAGGAAGATCCGCCGGCCCTGGGGGCTCTTGGTGTTGAGGGTGATGCTCCGCTTGTTGGAGTTGAGCATCGTGAAGTAGAGGCTGTCCACGCCGGGCTTGTCCCGGAGCTGGCGCCGGGTGATGTCGCCCGAGGGCGCCTCCAGCTTGACGACGTCGGCGCCCATCCACGCGAGGATCTGGGTCGCGGACGGTCCCGACTGGACATGGGTCATGTCCAGGACGCGGACCCCGTCGAGTGCCTTGCCCATGACTCTCCTTCCGGGCTACTTGTACATCGTCTGGTTCATGGTCCCCGGGGCGTACACCTCGGGGTCGATCCAGACGTTGATCAGGGAGGGCTTGCCGGACTCGCGGGCGCGGAGCAGGGCCGGGCCGATCTCGGCAGGGTCGGTGACCTCCTCGCCGTGGCCGCCGAGCATTTTGGCGAACTCGGAGTAGCGCACGTCGCCCAGCGTGTTGCCGAGCTCGCCCCGGTCCGCGCCGTACTTGGCGATCTGGCCGTAGCGGATCTGGTTCATCGAGGAGTTGTTGCCGACGATCCCCACGAAGGGCAGGTCGAAGCGGACCAGGGTCTCGAAGTCCCAGCCGGTGAGGCTGAAGGCGCCGTCGCCGAACAGCGCGACCACCTCCTTGTCGGGCCGCGCGTACTTGGCCGCCATCACGAACGGGACGCCGACGCCGAGCGTGCCGAGCGGCCCCGGGTCCATCCAGTGGCCGGGGGACTTGGGCTGGACGACCTGGCCGGAGAAGGTGACGATGTCGCCGCCGTCGCCGACGTAGATGGAGTCCTCGGTCAGGAACTCGTTGATCTCGCCGACCAGGCGGTACGGGTGGATGGGGGTGGAGTCGGAGGTCAGCAGGTGTGCGCGCTTGTCGAGCGCGGCCTGCTCCTGGGTGCGCAGCTCCTCCAGCCAGCCCTTGCGGGCCTGCGCCCCGGTGTCGCCGTAGCCGGAGACCGCCTGGAGCACCGAGGAGAGGATGACGTCGGCGTCGCCCACGATGCCCAGGTCGATGTCGCGGTTCTTGCCGACGGTGGCGTAGTTGAGGTCGATCTGCACGACGGTGGCGTCGGGGGACAGGCGCTTGCCGTAGCCCATCCGGAAGTCGAACGGGGTGCCGACGATGATGATGAGGTCGGAGTTGGTGAAGGCGTAGCGCCGGGAGAGCTGGAAGTGGTGCGGGTCGCCGGGCGGGAGGGTGCCGCGCCCCGCGCCGTTCATGTAGGCCGGGATGTTGAGCGCGCGGACCAGCTCGACGGCGGAGCCGGTGGCCCGGGTGGTCCACACCTGGTTGCCGAGCAGGATGCTGGGCCGCTCCGAGCGCACGATGAGCTCGGCGAGGCGCTCGACGGCGGCGGGGTCGCCGGCCTGGCGGGTGGACGCCCGGTAGCGCCCGGCGGCCGGGATGCGGGCCTGCTCCACGGGGACCCTGGCGTCCAGGACGTCGCGGGGGATCTCCAGGAAGGCCGGTCCGGGGGCGCCGTTGTTGGCCTCGCGGAAGGCCATCGAGACCAGGTCGGCGACCCGGGCGGTGTGCGGGACGGTGGCCGCGAACTTGGAGATCGGGTTGATCATGTCGACGTGCGGCAGGTCCTGGAGGGAGCCCATCTTGTGCTGGCTCAGGGCGCCCTGGCCGCCGATGACCAGCATGGGGCTCTCGGCCCGGTAGGCGTTGGCGATGCCGGTGACCGCGTCGGTGGTGCCCGGGCCCGCCGTCACCACCGCGCAGCCGGGCCTGCCGGTGATCCGGGCGTAGCCGTCGGCGGCGTGGGCGGCGACCTGCTCGTGCCGGACGTCGATGACGTCGATGCCCTCGTCGGCGCAGCCGTCGTAGATGTCGATGATGTGGCCGCCGCAGAGCGTGAAGATCACGTCGACGCCCTCGGCCTTGAGCGCCTTGGCCACCAGGTGGCCACCGGAGATGGTGGTGTTGTCGCTGTGGGTTTCGGTGGTTACCTTGCCGTCGGCCATCGGTGCGACGACCCCTTTCGTGCGGGAGGACTTGCCTGCTTCACCGGTTGTTGCGGGGGAGTCGATGGGAAGTTCGGATACTGTATACCGTGTGCATCACATTGGAGCACTCCGGCGGCCCGCTGTCCAGACCCTGTGCGGAAGCGTCCGGATCGGCAGCGGCCGGCGCAGCCGCGCCGCCAGGACGGCCGCCCCGGCCGGGAGCAGCGCGGAGGCCGCCAGGCAGAGGACGTGCGAACCGGCCGGGGCCAGGGACGGCAGCGCGATGGCGCCGCCCACCCCCAGCAGGCCGCCGACCGCCTTGGAGCCGTGGACGAGCCCGGCCAGGTCGGCCGAGCGCCCGGGGCCGCCGTGCCGTCCGGCACCACTGTGCTGCCCGGAACCACTGTGCTGCCCGGAACCGAAATGCCCCTCGGTGATCGCCCTGGTCAGCGGGTAGCAGGACCCGGTCCCCGCGCCCACCACGAGCCCCATGGCGACCAGGACGGGGAGCGGTCCGGCGGGGATCGCGGCGGCCAGGCCGACCTGCCCGAGGGCGGTCGCGGCCAGGAGCGCGGTGAGGGTCCGGCGCCGTCCGGCGCGTTCGGCGACGCCGCTCGCGGCCAGCCTTCCCAGTCCGCTGGCCAGGGCGAACGCCGTGATCACCGCCGCGACCTCGGTGGGGTCGCGGCCCAGGGAGAGCAGAAGCGCGGGCAGCGCCACGAGGGTGAACAGGCCGACCGTCCCCGACAGCGCCACGATCGTGTGCAGGGCGGGCAGCGAGCGACCGCTCGCCCAGGCCTGGCCCGCGCTGAAGTCGCGTGCGGCCGGGGGATCGGCGCCGGGGCGCAGCGCGGCCGCGCGCGGGTCGCGCCCCGGCGGCCACCAGTGCTCCGGGGCCGCGCGCTGCCCGATCCCGCCCGCCGCGCCCAGGGCGAGCACGCCCAGGGCCAGGGCGGTGGAGGCCGCGGCCAGGGACGCGGGGGACAGGCCCAGCACCAGGGCGGGCAGCAGCGGGACCGACCCCAGGGCGAAGGCCCCGCCCACCGAACCCAGGCGTACGGTGTGCCGGTCCGGGAACCAGCCCTCCACCAGGTCCACGCAGGAGTGGTAGACCAGCCCCGCTCCCGCGCCGCCGAGCAGGCCGTAGCCCACCACGGCGGCCAGTGGGTCGGCGAGGTGGCCGACCGCGTACAGGGCCGCGGCGCACAGCGCCGCGCCGAGGCAGATCGCCGGGCCCGGGCCGAGCAGGCCGTGCGCCCGCAGCAGGCGCGGGACGGGTGCGAAGGAGCCCTGGACCAGCGCCCAGACCAGGAACGGGGCCAGGGCCTGGGCGGGGGACCAGCCGTGCGCCGCGATCAGCGCGGGGACCGCCGCGCCGTAGCCGAACTGGAGCACGCCCACGGCCGCGGCGGCGGTCAGGGCCCGCAGGAGCAGGGCGGACCGGGGCAGGCCGGTCAGCGTCCGGGCGGAGGGGCCGACCGTGTACCGCCTGCCCCGCCAGTCGCGGACGTCGGTGACGGCCGTGACGGCCGTGGCGGATGAGGCGGATGCGGCGGCGGGGACCGGTGTCGGGGGCGGGGGGCGGCGGGCCGGGGGTTCCGGCAGGTGTCGGGGGAACATGGCGGCACCTCCTTGTATGCAGTATGCAAAATGAGGGGTGGCTTGTGAAGGGGGAATCTCCGATCACGTGCCTATTGAATACTGCATACAGTGTGGAGTATCACTGTGGGAGGGGGCGACGAACCGCAAGGAGGAGAAGCCTTGGATCTCTACGAGTACGAGGCCAAACAGATCTTCAACGAGTACGGTGTCGCGCTGGTCCGGGGCGAGATCGCCGACACCCCGGAGCGGGTCGCGGCGGTGGCCGGCGCCCTGGGCTCCAGGGTCGTGGTCAAGGCCCAGGTCAAGACCGGTGGCCGCGGTAAGGCCGGCGGCGTCAAGGTCGCCGAGGGCCCCGAGGACGCCCAGGCCAAGGCCGAGCGGATCCTCGGCATGGACATCAAGGGCCACACGGTCCACCGTGTCCTGGTCGAGGAGGCCTCCGACATCGCGGAGGAGTACTACTTCTCCTTCCTGCTGGACCGCGCGAACCGCAACTTCCTCTCGATCTGCTCCGCCGAGGGCGGCATGGAGATCGAGGAGGTCGCCCACAACGACCCCGGCGCCGTGGTGCGCACCCCGGTGGGCCCCGCGGGGGTGACGGTGGGGGAGGCCCTGGACATCTGCCGGGCCGCCCGGATACCCGACCACGCCCGCGCCGCCGTCGCCGCCGTGATCACCCGGCTGTGGGACGTCACCGAGGGCGAGGACGCCACGCTCGTCGAGGTCAACCCGCTCGTCCTCACCAAGGACGGCCGGGTCATCGCCCTGGACGGCAAGGTCACCCTGGACGACAACGCCCTGTTCCGGCACCCGGAGCGGCAGAGCTTCGCGGACCCGCACGGCACGGACGAGCGCGAGGCCCGGGCGGCCGCCAAGGGCCTGAACTACGTCAAGCTCGACGGTGAGGTCGGCATCATCGGCAACGGCGCCGGGCTGGTCATGTCCACCCTGGACGTGGTCGCCTACGCCGGCGAGGAGTTCGGCGGCGTCAAGCCCGCGAACTTCCTCGACATCGGCGGCGGCGCCTCGGCCGAGGTGATGGCCAACGGCCTGGAGATCATCCTGGGCGACCCCGCCGTCAAGAGCGTGTTCGTCAACGTCTTCGGCGGCATCACCGCCTGCGACGCGGTCGCCAACGGCATCGTCCAGGCCCTGGAGCTGCTGGAGGGCCGCGGCGAGGACGTCACCAAGCCGCTCGTCGTCCGGCTGGACGGCAACAACGCCGAGCTGGGCCGGCAGATCCTCACCGATCGCGCCCACCCGGCCGTGCGACAGGTCGACACGATGGACGGCGCCGCCGCGCAGGCCGCGCAGCTCGCGGCGAAGTAGAGGGAGCAACACACCATGGCCATCTTCCTCACCAAGGACAGCAAGGTCCTCGTCCAGGGCATGACCGGCTCGGAGGGCACCAAGCACACCCGCCGCATGCTCGCCTCCGGGACCAACATCGTGGGCGGGGTCAACCCGCGCAAGGCCGGCCAGTCGGTCGACTTCGACGGCACCGACATCCCCGTCTTCGGCACGGTCGCCGAGGGGATCGAGAAGACCGGCGCGGACGTCACGGTGATCTTCGTGCCGCCCAAGTTCACCAAGGACGCCGTGATCGAGGCCATCGACGCCTCCATCGGCCTGGCCGTGGTGATCACCGAGGGCATCCCGGTGCACGACACCGCCGAGTTCTGGTCCTACGCCCAGAGCAAGGGCAACACCACCCGCATCATCGGCCCCAACTGCCCCGGGCTGATCACCCCGGGCCAGTCCAACGCCGGCATCATCCCCGCCACCATCACCAAGCCGGGGCGGATCGGGCTGGTGTCCAAGTCCGGGACGCTCACCTACCAGATGATGTACGAGCTGTCCGACATCGGCTTCTCCACCGCGGTGGGCATCGGCGGCGACCCGATCATCGGCACCACCCACATCGACGCCCTGGCGGCCTTCGAGGCCGATCCGGACACCGACGTGATCGTGATGATCGGTGAGATCGGCGGCGACGCCGAGGAGCGGGCGGCGGCGTTCATCAAGGAGAACGTGACCAAGCCCGTCGTGGGCTACGTCGCGGGCTTCACCGCCCCGGAGGGCAAGACCATGGGCCACGCGGGCGCCATCGTGTCGGGCTCCTCGGGCACGGCCGCCGCGAAGCAGGAGGCCCTGGAGGCCGCCGGCGTCAAGGTCGGCAAGACCCCCAGCGAAACGGCCCGGCTCACCCGGTCCGCCCTGGCGGCCGCCGACGGCCGAGAGGAGGAGGACGGCCGCGCCCCGGCGCGGGCGTCCGCGACCCCATGACGGCGACGATCCTCAAACCCGGGACGGAGTGGGCGGCCCTGTACGCCCGCTGCCGGGAGGCGGCCCCCGAGGCCTTCGGACCCGACCGGGTGCACAACCGCTGGGGCGGCCGGTGGCGCGCCGACGGGCTGCCCCGCACCTCCCACTCCCCGGTGGACGGCACCGAGATCGCCGGGCCGCCCATGCTCGACGCCGCCACCGCGGCCCGGGCCGTGGCGGCGGCCGCGGTCGAACACCGCGCCTGGGCCCGGGTCCCGCTGGACGAGCGGCGCACCCGTGTCCGCGCCGCGGTCCGGTCCTGGAGCGAACACCGCGACACCCTGGCCCTGGCACTCGTCTGGGAGATCGGCAAGCCCTGGCGGCTGGCCCGCCAGGACGTCGACCGCGCCATCTCCGGGGTGGAGTGGTACCTGGACGAGATCGACGGGATGCTGGACGGGAGGCGGGCGCTGGAGGGGCCCGTCAGCAACATCGCCAGCTGGAACTACCCGATGAGCGTCCTGGCGCACGCCATGTGCGTGCAGGCCCTGGCGGGCAACGGGGTGATCGCCAAGACGCCCACCGACGGCGGGCTCGTCTGCCTCACCCTCGCGGTCGCCCTGGCCGCGCGGGCGGGCCTGCCGTTCACCCTGGTCGGCGGGGGCGGCCGGGACCTCGCCCCGGCACTGGTGCGCAGCCCGGAGATCGGCTGCGTGTCCTTCGTCGGCGGCCGGGACACCGGCGGCCGCGTCGCCGCCGACCTGGCGGACCTGGACCGGCCCCACATTCTGGAACAGGAGGGGCTGAACTGCTGGGGCGTGTGGGAGTTCGACGACTGGGACACCCTCTCCGGCCAGATCCGCAAGACCTTCGACTACGCCAAGCAGCGCTGCACGGCCTACCCCCGGTTCGTGGTGCAGCGCTCCCGGTTCGCCGACTTCCTCCAGGCGTACCTGGCCGCGGCGGCCGGGGTGCGGTTCGGCCACCCGCTCGCGGTCGCCGCCCCCGCCGACGACCTGCCCGAACTCGACTTCGGGCCGCTGATCAACGCGGCCAAGGCCAAGGAGCTCAACGACCGGGTGGCGGAGGCCGTCGCGGGCGGGGCGGTGCCCCTGTACCGCGGGTCCCTGGCCGACGCCCTGCTGCTCCCCGACCAGAACACCGACGCCTACGTGGCCCCCGTGGCCCTGCTGGAGCCGCCCAGGTCCTCGCCGCTCTTCCACGCCGAGCCCTTCGGGCCGGTCGACTCGATCGTGCTGGTCGACACCGAGGCCGAGCTCATGGCGGCGATGAACGCGAGCAACGGCGCCCTGGTCGCCACGCTCTCCTGCGACGACACCGACACGGCCGTGCGCCTGGCCGCCGGGGTGCGGGCCTTCAAGGTCGGCGTCAACCGCCCCCGCTCGCGCGGCGACCGCGACGAGCTGTTCGGCGGCCTGGGCGACTCCTGGCGCGGTGCCTTCGTGGGCGGTGCGCTCCTCGTGCACGCGGTCACCCGGGGGCCCGCCGGCGAGCGGCCGCCCGGCAACTTCCCGCACTACACCCTGCGCCCCCGGGGCTGGGAGGGGGCGGTGCACTAGGCGTACCGAACGGGCCCGGAGGGTGTGCCCTCCGGGCCCGTCGGCCACGCGGATATGCGAGGAGTCCGGTATCGGCCCTGGTCGGTACGGGGGGCTGGAACGCACCGGCCAGGGCCGCGCCTACCGGTGCGGAGGGTGCGAGGCCCCTGGGGCCGCCGAGGGCGCGGTGAGCGCCCTCTCCAGGAGAACGCGGTCCCTTCCGCTGTAGACGTTCATGGAGGTGCCGCGCAGGAAGCCGACGAGCGTCATGCCCGCCTCCGCGGCCAGTTCGACGGCCAGGGACGAGGGGGCCGAGACGGCGGCCATCACGGGGATGCCCGCCATCCACGCCTTCTGGACCAGCTCGAAGGAGGCGCGTCCCGACACCATCAGCACCGTCTCGCGCAGCGGGAGCCGGCCCGAGCGCAGCGCCCAGCCGACCAGCTTGTCCACCGCGTTGTGCCGTCCCACGTCCTCGCGCAGGGCCAGCAGCTCGCCCGCGGCGGTGAACAGCCCGGCCGCGTGCAGTCCGCCGGTGCGGTCGAACACCCGCTGGGCCGCGCGCAGGCGGTCCGGGAGCGCGGTGAGGGTGGGCACGTCGATCCGCAGTCCGTCGTCGGTGACGGGCCACCGCGCTTTGGTGCGCACGGCGTCGAGGCTGGCCTTGCCGCACAGTCCGCACGAGGACGAGGTGTAGAAGTTGCGCTCCAGCGAGGTGTCGGGGCGCGGCACCCCGGGGGCCAGGGACACGTCCAGCACGTTGAAGGTGTTGGACCCGTCCTCGGTGGCCCCGGCGCAGTAGCGGATGGCGGTGAGCTGCGAGGCCTCGGACACCACCCCTTCGCTCACCAGGAACCCGGCGGCGAGGTCGAAATCGCTCCCGGGGGTCCGCATGGTGATGCTCAGCGGGGAGCCGTCCAGCCTGATCTCCAGCGGTTCCTCCACGACCAGGGTGTCCACGCGCTCGCTCTCGACCCCCTCCCTGATCCTGAGGACCTTCTCACGGGCGGTCACCCGTCCCATGCCCCACCACCGCCTCCCGGCGTTCGAGCCGTCTACTGGTCTACTCCTCCCGACATGTCGGTGTCGAGGGGATGAAGCGTCGAATCGGTGCGCGGGGCCGGGCCGCCGCGTCGGGGCCCGGCCGCCGCGCCGCGTTCAGGCGTCGCCGCGTCGCTGTACGTGCTGGAAGCCGAACCTGCCCTTGATGCACAGGTTGCCGTGGGTCACCGGGTTGTCGTGCGGGGACGACACCTTGACGATCCGGTTGTCCTGCACGTGCAGGGTCACGTTGCACCCGACCCCGCAGTAGGTGCACACCGTGGTCGTCTCGGTCTGCGCCTCCTCGTTCCAGGTCCCGGCCCTGCGCATGTCGAACTCCGTGGCGAACGACAGCGCCCCGGTCGGGCACACCTCGATGCAGTTCCCGCAGTACACGCAGGCCGAGTCGGGGAGCGCCACGTCGTGCTCGGTGGAGATGCGGGCGTCGAACCCGCGCCCGGCCACCCCGATCGCGAACGAGTTCTGCCACTGGTCGCCGCAGGCGTCCACGCACTTGTAGCACGTGATGCACTTGGAGTAGTCGCGCACGTAGAGGTCGTTGTCCACCTTGGCGGGCTGCTCGACGGTCGCCGCCACCGAGCCGTCGCCGGGCTCGTGCTCTCCCGCGTGCCGGGCGTCGCGGACCCCGAGGGCGGCGGGTTCGGCCCGGGGGCCGAACCGCTCGGGCCGCGCCCCGTAGCGTTCCATCCACTCGGCGACCTCGGGGGTGGTGGACAGGTCCACGGACGAGCCCAGCAGCTCCAGGACCAGTTTGCGGCTGTGCCGCACCCGTTCGGAGTCGGTGGCCACGCTCATGCCGGCCTCCAGTTCGCGCGAGCAGGCCGGGGCGAGCGTGCGGGCGCCCTCCACCTCCACCACGCACACGCGGCAGGCGTTGCGCGGGGTGAGCGTGTCGCCGTAGCAGAGGGTGGGCACGTCGGTCCCGGCCGCCTCGCAGGCTTCGAGGACGGTGGTGCCCTCGGGTACGCGGACGGCCTCGCCGTCGATGGTCGCGTCGATCAGCCGTCGGGGGGTGGGCAGGAGTACGGGGACGGTCATCGGGCCTCCTCGGTCGCGGCCCGGTCGCCCGGGGCCGGGGTCGCCGTGCCGCCGGGGGCGGCGGCGGGAGCGGGGTCGGGGGTGTCGGTGGCGGGGCGGTCCTCGGCGTAGAGGCCGAGCCGGTCGATCGCGGACTCCACGGCGTTCCAGGCGGTCTGGCCCAGCCCGCAGATCGACGCGTCCCGCATCGCCAGGCCGACCTCGCGCAGCAGCGGGATCTCCGTGGCGGGGGAGGCCCCGGCGCGCAGGCGCAGCAGGGACTCCTCCTGCCGTACGGTGCCGACCCGGCAGGGCACGCACTGCCCGCAGGACTCGTCGCGGAAGAAGGCGGCCACGCGGGCCAGGATCGCGGGCAGGTCGGCGGTGTCGTCCAGGACCAGCACCACGCCCGAACCCAGCGAGGCCCCGGCGGCGCGCGCCCCCTCGAAGGTCAGCGGGATGTCCAGCTCGTCGGCCCGCACGAAGGTCCCGGCCGCCCCGCCCAGGAGCACGGCCCGGATCGAACGCCCCTGCGGCGGCCCGCCCGCCGCCTCGATCAGGTCGCCCAGGGTGGCCCCGAACGGCAGCTCGTACAGGCCGGGGCGGCGCACCCCGCCGGACAGGCAGAACAGTTTGGGGCCGGTGGACCCCTCGGTGCCCACGGCGGCGTACGCCGGCCCGCCCATCAGCAGGACGGGGAGCACGTTGACCAGGGTCTCCACGTTGTTCACCGTGGTCGGCTTGCCGAACAGCCCCTTCTCCACCGGGAACGGCGGCTTGGTGCGGGGCTCGCCGCGCCGGCCCTCGATGGAGCCGAAGATGGCGGTCTCCTCGCCGCAGATGTAGGCGCCCGCGCCGCGCCGGATCTCGATGTCGAAGGAGAAGCCCGACCCCAGGATGTCGGCGCCGAGCAGCCCGCGCTCCCGGGCCAGGGCGATGGCGTTCTCCAGGTGCCGCAGGGCCCGGGGGTACTCGCCGCGGATGTAGAGGTAGCCGGTGCGGGCGCCGATCGCGTACCCGGCGACGGTCATGGCCTCGACCACGGAGAAGGGGTCGCCCTCCATGATGACGCGGTCCTTGAAGGTGCCCGGCTCGCTCTCGTCGGCGTTGCACACCAGGTAGTGCGGGGTGTCCGGTTGCTGGGCGGTGGCGTTCCACTTGCGCCCGGTGGGGAAGGCGGCCCCGCCCCGGCCGACCAGCCCGGAGTCGGTGACCTCGCGGATCACCCCGGCGGGGCCCAGGCGCAGGGCCTCGCGCAGCGCCGCGTAGCCGCCCGCCGAACGGTAGTCGTCCAGGCTGAGCGGGTCGACGCGGCCGATCCGGCGCAGCAGGACGTGGTGGGGGGCTCCCGCGTCGGGGACGGCGTCCTCGGGGGCGGGTTCGGGGGAGGCGCCGGGGAGGGGGTCGGGGTGGAAGGTGGTGGCGGCCCCGGAGCCGGGGGAGCGGTGACCGTTGGTCGGCTCCTGCCCGCGGGGCGCGCCGTCGGCGAGGGCGTCCAGGCCCTCGGGGGTGGCCGGAGCCGCGACCGCGTACCGGGCCGGCGCCCCGGCCTGGAGGGCGAGCGCCGCGGGGGCGCGTTCGCACATGCCCAGGCACGGGCTCTCGTGCCAGGTGGTGGCGGGGGCGTCGGGGTCGGCGGCGTCGGTGTGGGATCCGGGCGGGCCCAGGCGTTGGGCCAGCCGGTCGCGCAGCGCGCCCGAGCCCGCCGCCGCGCAGGCGATGTCGGTGCACAGGTGCACGACCCGCCGGGGGCGCTCGCGCAGGGCGAACATGGCGTAGAAGGAGGCGACGGCGTAGGCCTCGGCCGGGGGGACGGTGAGTCTGCGGCAGATGTGGTCGAGCGCCCCGCGGCTGATCCAGCCCACCCGGTCGTTGACCGCGTGCAGGGCGGGCAGCAGCAGGTCGCGCCGGTCGCGGGCGGCGTGCCCACCGCGGGCGTAGCGCAGGTCGGAGTCCTGGCGGGTGCCGCCGTCCCAGCCGGATTCGGGCGTGCCCAAGAGTGAGTCGACGGCGTCGCGTTCGGCGGCGGTGGCCGCCTCGTCCTGAATGCGCAGGTCCACGCCCGGATCACCTCAATCGTGTAAGACAGATCACAGGATTCTGTATACAGGAGACAGTAGGATGGGGGTTCCGGATTGACAACCCTCGTCACCGATGCGAATCCGGTGGCGGAGGCGGTCCCTCCGGGCGTCCGGTCCAACGGACACGGGCCGGACCGTCCCGCCAGGGGGCTGGGGGGACGGTCCGCCCTTCGCCTTTCACAGGTCGGCGGGCCAGCGGGCTAGCGGAGCACCTCGTCCGGGGCGCCCCTCCGCTCGGCCGCGGGCCGGGGCCCCAGGCGTTCGATCCGTACGGCGGCCGCCTTGTACTCGGCGGTCCCCGCGATGGGGTCGGTGGCGTCGATGGTCAGCAGCTGGGTGTCGACCTGGTGCGGGAAGTGGAAGGTCATGAACACCAGTCCCGGCCGCATGGACGCGGTGATCGAGGCCGGGACCAGGACCGAACCGCGGCGGGAGGTCACCCGGACCGTCTCGCCGTCCTCGATCCCGAGCTTGGCCGCGTCCTCCGGGGACAGGTCCAGCAGCTCACCCCGCCGCAGCGGCGAGGAGAAACCCCCGGTCTGCACCCCGGTGTTGTAGTCGTCCAGGCGGCGGCCGGTGGTGAGCCGGAACGGGAAGTCCTCGTCCAGCAGGTCCACCGGCGGCGAGTGGCCCACGATCCCGAACGGCGCGGGCTCGCCCCGCAGCTCCGGGTCCTTGGACCACAGGCGGGAGTGCAGGTAGCTCGGCTCCAGGGTGTCCTCGGAGTAGCAGGGCCACTGGATGCCGTCCAGCTCGGCCAGGCGTGCGTAGGTCATGCCCCGGTGCATGGGGGACAGCGAGCGCACCTCGTCCCAGATCTCCTCGGCCGCCGGGCGCTCCCACGGGTGGCCGAGCCGGGTGGCCAGCTCGCACATGATCTCGATGTCGTCCCTGGCGCCCTTGGGCGGGTCCAGGGCCTTGCGCACCAGCTGGACCCGGCGCTCGCTGTTGGTGAACGTGCCGTCCGACTCGCACCAGGCGGCGCTGGCCGGGAGCACGACGTCGGCGAGCTCGGCGGTGCGGGTGAGGAAGATGTCCTGGACCACCAGGTGGTCCAGGGCTTGCAACCGGGCGGTGGTCTTGTGCGTCTCGGGCTCGGACTGCACGGGGTTCTCGCCGATGACGTAGAGGGTCTTGAGCTCGCCCTCCTCCATGGCCTCGAACATCTGGGTGAGGTTCAGGCCCTTGCGCCCCTGGATCGGCCGGCCCCAGGCGCGTTCGAACGGCTCCCGGACCCGCGGGTCCAGGATGTCCTGGAACCCGACCAGCCGGTCGGGGATGGCGCCCATGTCGCCGCCGCCCTGCACGTTGTTCTGGCCGCGCAGCGGGTTGAGCCCGGAGCCGTGCCGGCCGACGTGCCCGGTCAGCAGGGACAGGTTGATCAGCGAGCGCACGTTGTCGGTCGCGTTGTGGTGTTCGGTGATGCCGAGGGTCCAGCACAGCTGGGCGCGCTCGGCCCGGGCGTAGGCGTGGGCGAGCTCGCGGACGGCCTCGGCCGGTACGCCGGTCTCGGCCTCGGCCGCGGCGAGCGTCCACGGCTCCACCAGCGCGCGGTACTCGTCGATGCCGCTGGTGGCGCGCTCGATGAAGGACTCGTTGGCGAGCCCGGCGTGCAGGATCTCCCGGCCGACCGCGTGCGCCAGCGGGATGTCGGTGCCCACGTTGAGGCCGAACCAGCGGTCGGCCCACTCGGCGGTGGGGGTGCGCCGGGGGTCCACGACGAAGAGCCGGGCCCCGTTGTGCACGCCCTTGAGCACGTGCTGGAAGAAGATCGGGTGCGCGAAGCGCGGGTTGCCGCCCCAGATGACGATGAGGTCGGTGTCCTCGATCTCGGCGTAGGAGGAGGTGCCGCCGCCGGACCCGAAGGCGGCGGACAGCCCCGCGACGCTGGGCGCGTGGCAGGTGCGGTTGCAGGAGTCGACGTTGTTGGTGCCTACGACGACGCGCGTGAACTTCTGCGCGACGAAGTTCATCTCGTTGGTGGCCCGGGCGCAGGAGAGCATGCCGAAGGAGTTCGGCCCGTAGCGGTCGATGCCCTGCCGGAACCCGGCGGCGGCGCGGTCCAGGGCCTCCTCCCAGGAGGCCGGGCGCAGCTCGCCGTGTTCGCGGACCAGGGGGCGGGTGAGTCGGTCGTAGGGGGCGGAGAAGTCTTCGGAACGACGCATGTGGCCTCGCTTGGCGTTCGTGGCCTTGAAGAGAATACTGTATGCAATGTTACGGGTCGGGGCAATGGGCGACCGCTGGAAGGGGGAGGGGAAGGGGACTCCGAACGGCGGGCTAGACGGGGGCGGGCTCGGAGACCCGCTGGTTCAGCAGGCCGGCCACGGCGTCGACCGCGCGCAGGGTGGGCGCGGGAGCCCCGGTCAGGTCGGCCAGTTCGACCACGGCGGACAGGATGACGTCCAGCTCCATGGGTCGGCCCCGTTCCAGGTCGTGCAGGGTGGAGGTGCGGTGGTCGCCGGTCCGCTCCGCGCCCGCGAGCCGGCGTTCGACGGAGATGTCGGGGTGCACGCCCAGCCGGGCGGCCACGTCCAGGGTCTCGTGCATCATGGTGCGGGCCAGGTCCCGGGTCGAGCGGTGGCGGCAGATCTGCGCCATGGTCGAGCGGGTGAGCGCGCTGAGCGGGTTGAAGACGATGTTGCCCATCAGCTTCACCCAGATGTCCACCCGCAGGTCGGGTTCGACCGGGCACTTGAGCCCGCCGGCCACCATCGCCGCGGACAGGTCGCGGCAGCGCCGGGAGTCGGAGCGGTCCGGCTCACCGATGGAGAACCGGGTGCCCTCGATGTGCCGGACCACCCCCGGCTCGACGATCTCCGTGGCCGCGTAGACCACGCAGCCGATGGCGCGCTCGACCGGGATCACCCGGCTGACCGCGCCGCCCGGGTCGACGCTCTCGATCCTCCTGTTCGCGAGCGGGCCCGGCACCCCGTGGAAGTACCACCACGGGATGCCGTTCTGCGCGGCGACCACGGCGGTGTTCGGGCCCAGGAGCGGGCGCAGCAGCGGGCCGCACCCGGCGTAGTGCTGGGCCTTGAGGCCGAGCAGGACGACGTCCACCGGGCCGATCTCGGCGGGGTCGTCCGTGGCGTGGGGGTGCGCGGTGAAGTCGCCGCGGGGGCTGAGCACCCGGACGCCCCGCTCGCGCAGGGCCCGCAGGTGCTCGTTGCGGGCTATGAGGTGGACATCGGCTCCGCCGCGGTGCAGCGCGGCGCCCGCGTAGGCGCCGATCGCTCCGGCGCCGAGAACGGCGATGCGCATGGGAACTCCTTCCATTCGCCATACTGTATACAGTATGCTCTGCCGTGACGTCTCCTCACCACGGCAGGGAGAGAAGGAATGCCCGACTCGGTCACCTCGGAAACTTCTCCGGTTCTTCGTCTCCACGGTCGTCGGCGGGAGCACGCGCCGACGTCCTGGCTCCGGGCCCGCGAACTGGCGCGCGAGGTCGGCGCCGAGGGTGCCGCCGGGGCCGTCGCCGGGGGCGTCGCGCCCGTGGCGGAGGTTCCGCTCCCCGCGGCCCTGGGCGCCACGCTCGGGGCCGACCTCGTCTCCGCGGTCGACGTCCCCGTCCTGGACAGCGCCGCCATGGACGGCTACGCCGTCTGCGGCGAGGGGCCCTGGACCGTCCTGGGACGAACACTGGCCGGACACCGCGGGCCCGTGGCCCGCCTGGACCGGGGAGAGGCGGTGGAGATAGCCACGGGCGCCGTCGTACCGGACGGCACCACCTCCGTCCTCCCCTACGAGCGCGCCACCCTGAGCCCGGCCGGACCGGGACGGACCGCGGACCCGAGGGCCATCGAGGGTCCGACGGGGGCCGCCGGGGACTCGGGTGGCGCGCCCGGACCAGGGGGCACGGCCCTGCTGAGGGGGGAGACCGAGCCGGGGCGGCACCTGCGGTTGCGGGGCGAGACCACCCCGGCCGGGTCGGTGGCCGCCCCCGCCGGGAGCCCCGTCACCCCCGCGCTCCTGGGCCTGGCCGCCGGGCTGGGCCGGGACACCCTGCCGGTGCTCCGACCCCGGGTCCGCGTTCTGATCACCGGTGACGAGGTGGTGCGGGAGGGCGTCCCGCGCCCCGGGACGGTCCGCGACGCCATCGGCCCGGTGCTGCCCGGTCTGGTGGCCTGGGCCGGAGGTGCGTGCGCGCCCCCCGACCTGCTGGCGGACCGGCGGAGGGACCTCGAAGAGGCCCTGGGGGAGGCGTCGGGGACCGACCTCGTCGCCGTCTGCGGCTCCTCCTCCCGGGGCCCGGCCGACCACCTGCGCGCGGCGCTGGCCGGCCTCGGCGCGAGGTTCGTGGTCGACGGGGTGGCCTGCCGCCCCGGACACCCGCAGCTCCTGGCCGTCCTACCCTCCGGAACCGTGGTCGTCGGGCTGCCGGGCAACCCCGGCGCGGCCCTGGCCGCCGCCCTCACCCTGCTCGTCCCCGCCCTGAGCGGCCGCGCCGGCCGCCGCGACCCGGCGCACACCGGGCGCCGGGTCCGGCTCATCGGCGACACCCGGCCCCATTCCCACGACGTCCGGCTGGTCCCGGTGCGCGTCAGCCGCGACCTCGCCGTGGAGCTGCCCGCCACCGGCTCCGCCGACCTGCGCGCGGCCGCCGTCGCCGACGCCCTCGCGGTCGTCCCGCCCGGCCGCCCGCCGGGGCGCGTCGAACTCGTCGGGATGCCCTGGTGACCCGCGCACCCCGTGCACTTCGTACACTGTCTACAGCGAACCCGACCACGCCGCCGGAATCTGGAGACTCCTCATGGCCTCGCAGGGATTGAACGCCGTCGCAGGACGGATCCAGCGCCCGGTCCCACTGCGGGAGTCCGTCTACGAGGCCATCCTCGACCTGATCACCACCCGGGCCCTCTCGCCCGGCCAGCACCTGGTCGAGACCGAGCTGGCCGGGACCCTCGGCGTCTCCCGCCAGCCCATCCGCGAGGCCATGCAGCGGCTCAGCAACGAGGGCTGGGTGGACCTGCGGCCCGGCTACGGCGCGTACGTGCACACCCCCACCGAGAGCGAGGCCGACCAGCTCCTGGCCGTCCGCGCGATGCTGGAGGCCGAGTCCGCCCGGCTCGCCGCCGAGCACGCCTCACCCGAGCAGATCCGGCTCATGCGCGAACTGGTCGCGGCCGGCCGGGAGGCCACCGGCCGCGCGGACACCGAGGCCGTCGTCAAGGCCAACGCCGACTTCCACCGCACCGTCACCGAGGCCTCCGGCAACCGGGTCCTCGCCGAACTCGCCGCCCAGGTCGACCGCCGGGTCCGCTGGTACTACGCACCCGTCGCGGGCATCCGCGGCTCGGCCTCCTGGGACGAGCACGAGCAGCTGGTCGAGGTCATCGAGCGGGGCGACACGGCCCGGGCCCGCGAGCTCATGAGCGAGCACACCGAGCGCACCCGCCGCACCTACCACGAAGAGGTCGACGGCGCGCATTAGGTGGCGGGCGGGCGGTCGGCACCGGCCTCCTCGGCGGGGGTGCGGCCCGCCGCCCAGATCCGCCGCAGCACCCACCAGAAGGCGAGGGCGGACAGCGCGAAGACGGCGCCCCTGCTCGCGATGGCCCAGAAGGCCGAGTCCAGGACGAACACCGACCACCAGGCCAGGGGCAGGGCGACGGCGTAGGTCAGGGTGGAGGCCCCGAACAGCACGTTCCCGCGTTGGTGCACGGCCAGGAAGCGGGCGAGGATCTGGTCGAAGAAGTACACCGGCATGCTGACCATGTACGCCAGGAACATCGACTGCGCCAGGGCACGGTCCACCCCCTCACCGGAGAACGCCGCCACCAGCCACGGGGTGGCGGCCAGGGCGATCATGGCGCTGGCCGCCGTGACCACGCCGGAGTAGCCGGTGACCGTCCGGAACGTTCTGACGAGCACCTCCCGGGAGGACTCGCCGACGTAGCCGTAGAAGACGAAGGCCGCCTCGAAGCACGACTGGGGCAGGCGGCAGTACAGGGTGTAGAGCTTGCCCGCCACCGCGGTGGCCGCCACGGCCCCCGCCCCCAGGGTGCCGATGAACAGGATGGGCACGGTGGCGCTCATGTAGTCGTTGACGTGGCGGCCCCCGATCCCGCACGCCGTGGGGGCCAGGCTGCGCAGCTCGGCGCCGACGGCCGCGGCGCCGGGGCGGGGGAGGCGGTCGCCGCGGTCCCGTAGGACCCGGAACAGGAACCACGCCCCCACCGGGACCATCAGCGTCTGGGCCAGCACCGTCGCGAAGGCGACGCCGCTCTCGGGGGTGGCGAACAGCCCGGACAGGCCCGTGTACAGGAACAGATAGTCCAGCACCAGGTTGGCCGTGAACCCCAGGGCCAGGACGACCGTCGCCCGGTTCCGGGCCCCGCACACGCGCAGGGTGACACCCAGCACGGAGGCGACGAGGGCGGGCACGATCCCGCTCAACCGGATGTCCAGGTAGGCGTCGACCGCCGGGACGATCTCCGGGGCCTGGCCGATGGCGGACAGCGCGGGCCCCATGACCGCGGCCAGCAGCACCCCCAGGGCCTGGAACCCCAGCAGGACGACGAGGGAGGCGGCCGCCAGCACCGGCAGGCGCCGGGACAGCTCGCCCCCGCCCTCGGCGATGGCGACCCGGCCGGCGTAGGCGTGCACCAGGCCCGTGAAGAACGCGAAGACCGCGATGGCGATGAGGTCGCCCAGCCCCAGCGCGGCGATGTGGTCCACCCCGAGCGGGGCGATCATCAGGAGGTCGACGGCCCCCATGCCCACGATGATGAACTCCAGCAGGAGCATCATCGAGGCGAAACCCGCGAAGTTGCGCCTGGTCAGCGTGGTGTGGCCGCCGCTGTCCGTCCCACCCATCCGGTCACCCGTCTCCCGCACCCGTCTCCCGCCCCTGCCGTGAAGGCCTCGCCATGATCTCGCGGCGGCGCCCGCTGCGCCCGCGGCTGCCGGGGGCGGGCCCCGCGCGAGTGCCGGAGGGGCGTCGTCCACGCTGGGACGATGCCCTTCCATGTCTAGAATCATTGACCTCATGTCAAAGGTGCTTTACATTGAAGCATGTTAATGATTCTTGACATGGAAGGGAGAGGGCGATGATCCGAGACGCCGACCCGGAAGGTCCCGTCGCCATGACGTTCGGGCAGCGGAACGCGTGGGTGGCCGCCTTCGTCACGCCCGCGGCGGCCGTCGTCTACCTCGCCGTGGTCCTGCCCCACCTGCGGGACCAGCCCGCCTCGGAGGTCGCCTGGGCCGGTCCGATGCTGTGGACGATCGGCGCGACGCTCGTCGCCACCATCGTGGGGGGCATCCTCGTCTCGATCGCGGCGGCCGTCGTCGGCCGGGAGGTGCAGCCCCGGGGCGACGTGCGCGACAGCCAGATCGACCACTACGGCGACCGCCTGGCCCAGGCCGTCACCGCCTTCGGCGCCGCGGGCGTCCTGGTGCTGGCGATGCTCGAAGTGGACCACTTCTGGATCGGCAACGCCCTGTTCCTGTTCGGCTCCATCGGAGCGACGTGGGGGGCCGTCGCCAAGATTCGCGCCTACCACGGTGCCTTCCATGGTTAAGCCGACCCGGGTCACCAACCGGATCCGCGCCCTGCGGTTCACCCACGGCGAGATGACCCAGGCCGACCTGGCCGAACGCATCGGTGTCACCCGCCAGACGGTCATCGCCATCGAACGGGGGCGCTACTCGCCGTCGCTGGAGATGGCGTTCCAGATCGCCCGGGCGTTCGGTGTGCCGCTCGACGAGGTCTTCCAGTACCCCGAGGAATGAGCGGCTCGGGGCCGACATGACCGATATGACAAGGAGAGAACGAAGATGAACAGTCGTGGCGGGCCGAGGATCTGCATCGTCGGCGCCTCGGGCAAGCTCGGCCGGTACATGGTGCGGCACGCGCTGGACCGGGGGTACGAGGTCGTCGGCGTGTGCCGTGAGCGCAGCGTGGGCAAGCTGGACGAGTTCAAGGACCGCATCACCGTCGTGGCGGGGGCGACCGACGACCGAGACGTCATCGCACGGGCGGTCGCCGGGTGCGACGGCGTGCTCACCGTCCTGGTCCCCTGGGGTGTGCACGGCTACGCGACGGGCACGGCGCGGGCGGTCCTGGAGCAGGCCGACCCCGGGGCGCGCCTGGTCTTCTCGTGCGGCTGGCACATCACCCGCGACGGGCGGGACGTGTACCCGTGGAAGCTCAGGGCGTTCATCAAGGTCTTCGGCCCGATCGCGCGGCTGACCCGCTTCGCCGACATCGACGACCAGGTGGAGGCGTGCCGGCGGATCTTCGCCAGCGACACCCGGTGGACGGTCGTGCGCGGCAGCGACCTGGAGGAGGGCGAGAGCCAGGGCCTGCCCGTGTGGCGCCGCCACGTCGGGGACCCCGCGCTCACGAGCAACATCACGCGCCGGGTGGACTTCGCGCTGTTCATGGTGGACGCCCTCACCAACGACGAGCTGGTCCACGAGGCGCCGGCGATCGTCGGCCGCCGGACGCCCTCGGCGCTGAGCGGGGCGGCG